>CBFGLP010001067.1:0-2045 GCA_965649595.1 uncultured Myxococcales bacterium
GGCCGGCGGGAGCCGTCCGGAAGGTCCGCTCGGTCGAGCCGGGTCCGCTCGACGACCTCGAGTGCGAGAACTACCTGTGCATGCACGTGCCCAACGTGCCCGGCGTGCTCGGCCGCGTCGCCAGCTGCCTCGGACGCCACGGCGTCAGCATCAAGCGCATGAACCAAGACACCCCAGGCCCCGATGAGCCGATCGACATGGTCATCGTGACCGAGCGGACGGCCGAGCACCGCGTGCGCTCGGCGATCGCCGAGGTCGACACCTTCGACGTCGCGCTCGCGCCCACGCACCGGTTCCGGATCCTCGACAAGGAGCCGATCTGAGATGGCTCGCCTCGTCGCGCCGCCCGAGCAGCCCCTGACCCGGACCGCCCACATCCGGGTCATCTACGCCGACACCGACTGCATGGGCGTCGTCTATCACGGCACCTACCTGCGCTACCTCGAGCACGCGCGGGTCGAGTACATCCGCGGGCTCGGGTTCGCCTACGCCGACATGGAGCGGCTCGGGTTCGGGCTCCCAGTGATCGACATCGCGCTGACCTACCTCGCGCCCGCGAAGTACGACGACCTCGTCAGCGTCTGGGTCGCGCTGACCAAGCTCGGCCCGGCGCGGGTCCACTTCGGGTATCGGCTGACGATCGAGCCGCGCGATCGCAAGGGCTTCGAGGGGCCGCAGGCGATCGAGCTGGTCCGGGCCGAGAGCCGGCACGGCTGCATCACCTTGGCCGACGGTCGCGCCGCGCGGATGCCCGACGAGGTGTTCGACGCGCTCGCCAAGTCGCAGGAGTAGAGACTTTCGCTTGGCTTCTTTCCTCACTCTCCCTTCCCTGCCCTGTTCGGCTCGCGCCGGCCCATCCGCCCACGCCGGCCTTGCCTTCGGCCCCCCTCACGCCGTACTCCGCGGTCCGTCTCCGACCAGCGAAGCGCCGCCATGCATCAAGATCCGATCCTCAAGTCGATGGACCGCCGCCTCCTGCTCGAGTACGTGCGCGTGACCGAGGCCGCGGCGATCTCCTGCTCGCACCTGATTGGCTCCGGCCGCAAGGACGAGGCCGACGCGCGGGCCGTCGAGACCATGCGCCGGGCGTTCGACAAGGTCGCGGCGCGCGGCACCGTCGTGATCGGCGAGGGCGAGATGGACGAGGCGCCGATGCTCTACATCGGTGAGAAGGTCGGCCCCCAGAACCCCGAGCTGCCCGAGGTCGACATCGCCGTCGATCCGCTCGAGGGCACCAACTTGGTCGCGCACGGCAAGCCCGGCGCGCTCGCGGTGCTCGCGGTCGCCAACCGCGGTGACCTGCTCAACGCGCCCGACTGCTACATGGACAAGCTCGCGGCCGGCCCCGCGGGCGTCGGCGTGGTCAGCCTCGACAAGAGCCCGACCGAGAACGTGCTGGCGATCGCCAAGGCCAAGGACAAGCCGCCGCGCGACGTGGTCGTGGTCGTGCTCGAGCGAGATCGTCACAAGGGCCTGATCGCCGAGCTGCGCAGCACCGGCGCGAGCGTGCGGCTGATCAGCGACGGCGACGTCAACCCCTGCGTGGCGACGGGCCTCGACGAGAGCGGCATCGACATGTTCCTCGGCATCGGCGGCGCGCCCGAGGGCGTGCTCGCGGCCGCGGCCCTGCGCTGCCTCGGCGGCGTGTTCGAGGGTCGCTTGAAGTACAGCAACGCGACCGAGCGCGAGCGGGCGATCGAGATGGGGCTCCGCGATCCCGACCGCCTGCTCGAGCACCACGACCTCGTGCGTGGCCACTGCTTCTTCATCGCGTCGGGCGTGACGGATGGGCCGATCTTGCAAGGGATTCGCAAGATCGGGAAGCGAGCGATTGTGTATAGCCTCGCGCTGCGCAGCGACACGGGGACGATCCGGAGGTTCGAGACCTCGACGGTGCTCGACCACCTTCCCGTCGAGCCGAGCTGATTTAGCCCCCCGCAGGCTACGTGCACTCAGCCACGCACGGCCGCTACGCGGCCGCGAGCGCGCGTAGCTCGGTGGGCTGGTTCGGGTTCGCAGCCGTCCGCCTGGGCCCCGGAGGGGGC
>CBFGLP010001068.1:0-3601 GCA_965649595.1 uncultured Myxococcales bacterium
CCCGCCCTCACGTCTGACTGATTATTCGGCCGCTCCGCGGCCTTTCCCGATTAGGGTTGGTCCTTCGATCGGGCGCCGTCTCGCAAAGACCCCCGCCCTCACGCGGTTGGTCCTTCGATCGGGCGCCGTCTCGGCAATGAGGTGGGTCCTTCGATCGCACGCTCAATCGGGCGTCGGCCGCCAGGATCAATTGGGCGAAGGCCGCCAGGGGTCAATCGGCGCAGCGCGCCAGGATCAATCTGGCGAATCCTGCGACCGCGGGTGCTTCGATCGAAGCGATGTATAAGAGCCCGACCGTGTCGACGGCCGGACCAGCCGATTCACGCATCGCCGTGCTCCCGGCGGCGCTCGCCGATCAGATCGCCGCTGGCGAGGTGGTCGAGCGTCCGGCGTCGATTATCAAGGAGCTGGTCGAGAACGCGATCGATGCTGGCGCGACCCGGGTCGAGGTCGAGCTCGAGCAGGGCGGGCGCGAGCTGATTCGGGTGCTCGACGACGGCCGCGGCATCCACCCCGACGACCTCGAGCTGGCGCTGACCCGCCACGCGACGTCGAAGCTGCGCACACCTGCGGAGCTAATCGAGATCCACACGCTCGGGTTCCGCGGCGAGGCGCTGGCCAGCATCGCCGCGGTCGCTCGGATCGAGCTGCGCAGCCGAGTCCCGGACGCGCCGGTCGGACGACGAGCGCGCAGCGTGCCGGGGCAGCGGATCGAGCTCGAGCCGATCGGCATGCCCTTCGGCACCCAGGTCGAGGTCGCGCAGCTGTTCGCCAACGTGCCCGCGCGACGAAAATTCCTGCGCAGCGAGGCGACCGAGGTCGGTCACTGCATCGACGCGCTCGTGCGGGTGGCGCTGGTGAATCCGCGGGTCCACGTGCTGCTCCGCCACGGTCGGCGCGAGCTGTTGAACCTCCCCGCGCGCGACGAGGGCGGTCGCGTGGCGCAGGTGCTCGAGCGCTGCGGCGCGAGCGGGCCGCTGGTTCACTTCGCCAGCGAGCGCGAAGGCATCGAGGTCCGTGGCTGGTTCGCACCACCCGAGCAAGCTCAGCGCCAGCGCAGCGGCAGCTTCGTGGTCGTGCGCCGTCGGGTGATCCGCGATCGCACGCTCGCGCAGGTGCTCCGGCAGGCCTACGGCGATCGGCTCGACTCGAGCTCGCATCCGCTCGCGTGCTTGATCGTCGAGCCGCCGCGCGGGACCGTCGACGTCAACGTGCACCCGCAAAAGTCCGAGGTCCGCTTCGCGGACGCGCAGAGGCTGTTCGCGGTCGTGCGCGAGCTGGTCGCCGAGGGCCTCGGCGAGGCGCCTTGGTGGGCGCGCGCCGAGGTCGATGAGCTGGACGAGTCGCCGAGCCCGAGCGATCGGCAGTCGGCATGGGCCGCGCCGCGCGAGCGAGGGACCAGCGGCGCGCTCGCGGGTTGGTCGAGCCGCAACGTCGGGTGGGCCGAGCCGCGCAACGACTCGCCCGCGACCTCGCTGGGATCGAGCGGCGCGGGCAGCATGAAGTCGCTCGGCGCGGGGGGGGCTTGGGCGGCCGAAGAGGGCGAGGCTCGCCGCGGCTATCGCTTGGGTACGCGGGCGATCGGAGCCGACTACGCGAGCGCGAAGCAGGCGGTGCGGGGGGAGATCGAGCGGCTGCGATCGAGCTTGGTCGACGTGCGGGCCGATGTCCCGCCGATCGACGACGCGCACGCCGAGCAGATCGCCGGGCTCGGCGAGCCGCAGCGCCAGGTCGAGGTCGACGCGGGCGAGCGAGCGCCCGAGCTGCTTCGCTGTCTACCTGGGCCGACGGCGCTGTTCGAAGATCGCGGCACGCTGCTGGTCGTCGATCTTCGCCGCCTCCGCGCGCACCTGGTCCGTCGTCGGCTCCTGCGCGAGCTCTCGTCCGGGCCCGACGCGACGATCCCGGCGCAGGGCTTGCTCGATCCGGTCGTCGTCCGTCGCCGCGCCGACGAGCACGCGCTCTTGCTCCGCCAGCTCGACGCGCTGCAGCGGCTGGGCGTGGATCTCGAGCCCTTTGGTGACGACGCCGTGCTGGTCCGCGCCGTGCCAGCCGTGCTCCGCAAGGTGATCGACGACGCGGACATCGGCGATCTGCTGGAGCGCCTGATCCCCTGGTTGCGCATGCGCGAGCAGTCGAGCGAGGCGAACGCAGCCGACTCGCGCGAGCCGATCGTCGATGCCCTCACCGCGATGGCCGAGACCCGGGCCAGCGATCCCGCGGCTCGACTCGCGCGCGCGTGGCTGGCCGAGGCCCAGCGGGAGGGCTCGCTGGACGAGACGCCGGGCGTTCGGCGCTGGACCGCAGCGGAGCTGCTCGAGCGACGCTGAGTCGGTCCTTGTCCAGCGGACTACACTCCCGCCGATGTCCGAAGCGATCCACGCAGGCCCGCAGGTCGACGCGCCGCTGCGGGCGGTCGCGGTCGTTGGCCCGACCGCGGCAGGCAAGAGCGAGCTTTCGATGCAGCTCGGCGAGCAGCTCGGCTTGGCTTTGCTCTGCTGCGACTCGGTCCAGATCTATCGCGGCCTCGACATCGGCTCGGCCAAGCCGAGCGCGAGCGATCGGGCTCGCGTGCCGCATCGCTTGCTCGACTTGGTCGATCCCGACGCCGAGTTCTCGGCCGGCGAGTACGGCCGGCTCGCGCGGGAGGAGCTGGCGAAGGGTCCGGCGATCTTCTGTGGCGGGACCGGTCTGTATCTGCGTGCGGCGGGTTGGACTCACTCGGGCCAGGAAGAGGACGACGCAGCGCGCAACCTCGATCACGGACCAGAGCGGGAGTCGTTCGAGCGGCTGTGGCTCGATCGGGAGTCCAGCGATCCCGGCTGTGCGTGGCGCGCCCTGGACCAGATCGACCCAGTCACTGCGGGCCAGATCCACCCAAAGAACGTGGTTCGGACGCTTCGTGCCCTCTGGCTCTGCACACGTCATGGCGAGCCCGTCAGCGCGGTGCGAGCCCGCGAGCCCATGCGACCGCTCATCGACCTCTTGATGATCGTGCTCGATCCGGGAGTGGCGGCCGTGGATGAAGCCATCGATCGGCGGGTCGAGACCATGCTCGAAGCTGGTTGGGTTGCCGAGGTGGAGAAGCTGCGAGCAGCCGGTTATGATGCGCGCCACAAGGCGATGCGGAGCCTCGGCTACCGCGAGCTGCTCGAGCATCTCGCGGGTGCGATCTCCCTCGCGCAGGCGACCCAGGCGATTCAGGCGGCGACCCGCCGCTACGCTCGCCGTCAGCGAACCTACTTTCGCCACCAGTTTCGCAACCTGCTGCCGACGGAGCAGATCGTGCACATGGAGACCGCCAACAGCTGCCGCTTGGTCAGCCCCCTGAGGGACATGGTGGCTGCATTCCTCGATCGGAGGCCCGCGTGAGCACCCGAGTGCTGGACTTCGAGCGGCCGATCGTCGAGCTCGAGGGCAAGATCCGCGAGCTCAAGCAGCTGCTCGCAGGAGGCAACGCCGACATCGCGCGCGAGCTCGAGCTGCTCGAGCAGAAGGCCTCGGAGCTGCAGCGCGAGCGCTACGCCAAGCTCACGCCTTGGGAGCAGCTGCAGCTGGCCAAGCACCCGGACCGCCCGTACACGCTCGACTACATCGGCGA
>CBFGLP010001069.1:0-6631 GCA_965649595.1 uncultured Myxococcales bacterium
ACGCTCACGCCCTCGATGTCGTGCATGTGGATGAACAGGTGCTCGGCGTCGAAGCTGGCGTTGCGGTAGACGGTGGCGTGAAAGGCCTGGCTGGCCGCGGCGCTCTCACCATCGGCGTCGAGATCGATGATCCGCCGACGCCACGCGCTGGCGACCTGGGTCAGCTCGATCGTGATCCGCACGTACACGCCGGTCGCGTCGAGCTTGGTCAAGTCGATGCGGAACTCGGCGGTCCCGGTCGCGGGGTCGTGGCGGCGCAGCTGCACGCGGTGCTCGTCGAGCGGGGCGTAGGGCTGGCCCTGGATCGCCTCGTAGTAGCGGCGCTTCTCGAGCAGGCGCGCGTAGACCTCGGCCTCGTCGCGGCGAGCCTCGTAGTGGGCGGTGTCGTTCATTCGCGCGAGCGAGCCAGCCGCGATCTCGTGATCGGTGACGACTCGGGTGAAGCTGGCCATGTTGGGCAGCCCGGCGCGCGAGTCGACGTAGAGCTGCTCGTAGAGGCCCGCGTCCATCGCCCGCTTCATGGTCTCGAGGCTGCCCTGCAGGCGGCGGCGATCGGGGAACGCGTTGTTGAGCCGCGCGGCCTTGAGCGCCTCGATCAGCCGGTCGAGGTAGGGCGTGACGACCGGCTCGCGCAGCGACTGCGTGTGCAGGGTGACGAGCTGATTCATTTCGCTCATGGCCTGCGCTCTGTCCTGTCCAAGCTCAACCCTGCGGGGCCGGTGCCGGGGCGCCACCCCCCTCGGCGCGCCGCTTGAGCGCCTTGTCGATCGCCTCTTGGATCCGCCGCTCCTCGATCTCCTTCGACTTCTTGAGGTTCTCGTCGAGCATCTTGGTGGTGCTCTCGTCGAAGGTCTCGAGCTCGTCGACCAGGCGATCGAGGTTCTGGCGGAAGAACACCTGCGTGTCGCTGACGAACTGCGTGGTCACGTTCATCGACTCGGTCATCACGTCGAGCGACTTCTTCATCTCGAGCATCACGACCGAGGCGTCGGCGGCCCGCCCGATCGCCTGGATCTGCGCCGAGGCCATGTCGAGCTTGATGCTGGCCGCGGTCGTGTACTGCTGGATGTCCTGCCCGAGGTTGCGGATCGTCTCGGCCAGCTTGCGGGTGTTGTCCTTGAGGCTGGCGTAGCGGTTCTCGGCCGCGCCCCACAGCTGGACGTTGCTCGAGTGCTCGGCCAGCAGCGCTTGGATCTTGTCGATGTCGGCCTCGATCTTGCGCGCCTCGACGCTGCCGGCCTCGAGCGCCTGCATCTCGCTCTCGAGCGCGGCCTTCATGTCGCGCAGCTCGAGCACGTAGTCGAGCGCGACCTTCTCGTTCTGGGCGGACTCGACGATCTTGGTGTTGATCCGGTTGATCTCCTTGTACAGCTCCTGCTCGCTCTGCTTGAGCGTGTCGGTGTACTCGGCCGCCTCTTTCACCCGGCGGGCGGAGATGTGGTACTGCTGCTTGAGCAGCTCCTCGATCGATCGCTTGGAGATCGCGATCGACTTGAGCCCGGGGATGTAGCTGAGCACCTCTTTGAAGCCGGCCCAGAACCCGCCCTTGGTCGCTGTCCCATCCAGGTAGTCGCTGAACTTGCGGAGCTTTTGCAGCTCGTCGGTCATCGCGGTCTGGATCTCGACGTTGCGCTCGCGCAGGGCCTTGAGCTCGCCGACCTTCGCGTCTTGAACCTCGCGCTCCTTGTGGATGCTCTCCTCGAGAGAGCGGACCGAGATCCCTTCCCCGCTGTAGGAGACCTGACGGGAGAGCACGTCGCTGACGTTCTTGGTATCGGCGCTCATGGCGAGGCGAAGGTTGCCACGGGAAGGGTAGCGATTTCAAAATCGACAGGCGACGCGAAACGCGTTGAGCGCGCCCTCGACTACGTCCGCTTCGACGCACATCGAGAGGCGCAGGTGCCCGGGTAGACCGAAGGCCTTGCCCGGCACGACGATCGTCCGCTGCTCGGCGAGCCGCTCGGTCAACGCGACGCCGCCGGCTGGATCGTCTGGTCCAACGTAACGGCGCAGCCGGTCTGGTAGGCGAGGGAACAAGAAGAAGCCGGCCTGTGGATCGGGCAGCGAAAAGCCCAGCTCGCGCAGGCCCTCGGCCATGCGGCGACAGTTGCGAGCGTAGACCTCGACGTCGACGCGGCCCTGCGGATCCGCGAGCACCCGCGGCAGCGCGCGCTGCATCAGCGCCGGCGCGTTGACGAAGCCGAGCGTGCGCGTGGTGTTGGCGGCCGCTCGTTGCAGCAGCTCGCGTCCGCGAGCCTGCGGCGAGATGACCATGTAGCCGATCCGCTCGCCAGCGAGGCCGAGGTCCTTGCTGTGGCTGGTGACCAGCACCGTGTTGGGCCAGCGCCCGAGCATCGAGGGCACGACCACCTGTGGATCGTGCACGAGATCGCGATAGGGGCTGTCCTCGAGGATCCAAAACGGTCGCTCGCGCACGCCGAGCAGCGCGTGCAGGCGCTCGGCGAGCGCGTCGAGGGCCGCCGCCGGATAGATCGCTCCGGTCGGGTTGTTGGGCGAGTTCAGCAACAGCACGCGGGCACGCTCGGGCTGCTCGGCGATCGCCGCAGCGATCGCGTCGACGTCGAGCTGAAAGTCGTCCTCGCGGGTCGCGACCGGGACCAACTCGGCGTCGACGTTGGCCGCGTAGTGCTCGTATTCGGTGAAGTAGGGGGCGGGGACGAAGATCCGATCGCCCGGATCTGCGACGCAGCGCAGCAGCACGTTGAGGGCCCCGGCCGCGCCGACGCTCATGATCACGTCGTCGGCGCCGAGCCCCGCCAGAGCTTGGCGCTTGGCCTCGCGCTCGGCCAGGAACGCGCGGACCTCCGGGAAGCCCGCGTTGGTCATGTAGCGGTGCAGCCCTGGCGGCTCATCGCGCAAGAGCTCGGCTACGGTCTCGCGCCAGACCGCTGGCGGCTCGAGGCTCGGGTTGCCGAGCGAGAGATCGAACACTGGGCCGCCGCCATCGGCCCGCATCTGCCGGCCGAGCTCGAACATCCGGCGGGTCCACGAGTCGCGGGCACCCAGGATGCTGGCGGCCACGCGCTTCGACAGGGCGCTGCGCTCGGTCTCGTTCACCTAGGGAGGGTATCACGGGCGGCGAGCGCTCGTTGGTGCTCGCTTGCGCCCTCGAGCACCATGGGCAGTGTGCAGCGATAATGATGATACTCCGCAGACTCTACTCAATTGGTAGAACAGGCCACTTCGTTACAAGTCGCTGTTATCGATCGATCAAAGCGATCGAGCAGATATGGATCCCTGTCGCAGAGGAAGTCTGCGATGGCCTCATGCGCAACCGACCGGACCGGCGTCCTGCCTCGGCCTTCTCGTACAAGTCCTGGTAAGCGCGCCGGCGCACCTCCTCGCTCACCAACTCGGCGATGAGCGCCTGCTCGCCCGCGATCACCCCCGCCTCGATCCACACCCACCGGCAGCTCTGCCTGCGCCCACCCTGCATCCGTGCCTGCGCGGCCGTCGCGGCTCCTATAAAAAGTGCTTCGTATCCCCACCCAGACCACGATAGTCGCCCACCACCCCAGCGCTGGACTACCCGGCCCCCGTGCTGTCCGTCCGGCCACGCTGTACACTCGCCGGCCGAAACTCCATGGACGCCGAAGCCGCGCTGAGCGTACACAACCTCGCCTTCCTCGAGGCCCTCTACGAGGCCTACGAGCAAGATCCCACCTCCGTCGACCCGCAGTGGATCCCGCTGCTCGAGGGGAAGGATGCCGAGGGTAAGGGTGGGCTCCCGAAGGTCGAGCCCGGCAGCACGGCCGAGCAGATCGCTCTGCAGACCAAGGTCGACAGCCTGATCGACGCGTATCGCCTGCACGGTCACCTCGGGGCCGGCACCGATCCGCTCGGGCGCAAGCAGGCGCAGGTGACCGAGCTCGACCCCGCCCACTACGGCCTGCGGGACGAGCACATGAATCGGCTCTTCCACACCAACGGCCTGACCCCCGGCAAAGCCACGCTGCGGGACATCATCGAGCGCCTGCAGCGGACCTACTGCGGGCACATCGGCGTCGAGTACTGGCACCTCTACGACACGACCCAGCGGGCGTGGCTGCAGCAGCGCATGGAGGGCTGCCTCAACGAGTACACCCCGCCGACCGACGAGCAAGTTCGGCTGCTGCGTAGCCTGATCAACGTCGACACCGTCGACGCCTTCCTGCACTCGAAATTCCTCGGCGCCAAGCGCTTCTCGATCGCCGGCGCCGAGAGCCTGATCCCGCTGCTCGACTGCCTGATCGAGGGCGCCGCCGACCATGCGATCGGCGAGGTGATCTTCGGCATGGCCCACCGCGGCCGCCTCAACGTGCTGATGAACATCCTCGGCAAGACCCCGCAGGAGGTCTTCTCCGAGTTCTCCAACACCGACGCCGAGACCTACCTCGGCGGTGGCGACGTCAAGTACCACCTCGGCTACCACCGCTATCACACCACCTCGAAGGGCAAGGAGATCTACCTCGCGCTGGCGTTCAACCCCAGCCACCTCGAGGCGATCACCCCGGTCATTCAAGGGCGCGTGCGGGCCAAGCAGGACTCGCTGCCGAGGCTCGGGCACAAGGCCAGCGTCGCGGTGACCCTTCACGGTGACGCGGCGTTCGCCGGTCAGGGCGTGGTCGCCGAGACCCTCAACATGGCCGCGCTCGAGGGCTACGAGGCCGGCGGCGTGATCCGGGTCGTGATCAACAACCAGATCGGGTTCACCACCGATCCCCGCGACGCTCGCTCGGGCGTCTACGCGACCGACATCGCCAACATCCTCGGCGTGCCGGTCTTCCACGTCAACGGTGACGACCCCGAGTCTGCGGCCTACGTCGCGCGGCTGGCCGTCGACTGGCGCGAGCGCTTCCATCGCGACGTGGTCATCGATCTCGTCTGCTACCGCCAGTTCGGCCACAACGAAGGCGACGACCCGACCTTCACGCAGCCGCTGATGTACGAGCAGATCAGCAAGCACCCCTCGGTCCGCAAGCTCTACCAAGCCAAGCTGATCGGGCGCAGGACCGTGAGCGCAGCCGACTGCGAGCAGATCGCCGCGCAGTTCAACGCCGAGTTCGACGCCGCGCTCGAGCAGGCCAGGGCCAGCGATCCCAAGTCGGCCTTCGCTCCGATGCACGGCATCTGGATGCAGTATCAGGGCGGGCCCGAGATCGCGATCGAGGACGTCACGACCGCGATCTCGGCCGAGCGCATCCAAGCTCTGGTCACCAAGCTGACCGAGGTGCCCGAGGGCTTCGCGATCCACAAGAAGGTCCAGCGCTTCTTGGAGGAGAGCCACAAGATGGCCACCGGCGAGGCCGAGTTCAACTGGGCGACCGCCGAGCTGCTCGCCTACGCCTCGCTCGTGCAGGAGGGCGTGCCCGTGCGGATGTCCGGGCAGGACGTCCAGCGCGGCACCTTCAGCCACCGCCACGCGGTGTTCACCGACACCAAGTCGGGCGCGAAGTGGTGCCCGCTCCAGCACATCGCGGAGGACCAGGGCAAGCTCCGCATCTACAACAGCCCGCTGAGCGAGTTCGCGGTGGTCGGGTTCGAGTTCGGCTACTCGCTGGCGACCCCGCAGGGTCTGACGCTGTGGGAGGCGCAGTTCGGCGACTTTGCCAACGGCGCGCAGGTGATCATCGACCAGTTCATCTCCTCGTCCGAGGACAAGTGGAACCGGATCAGCGGCTTGACCCTGCTCTTGCCGCACGGCTACGAGGGCCAGGGGCCGGAGCACTCGAGCGCCCGGCTCGAGCGCTTCTTGCAGCTCGCCGCCGAGGACAACATCCAGGTCTGCAACCTCAGCACGCCCGCGCAGTGGTTCCACGTGCTGCGCCGTCAGGTGATCCGCAAGTGGCGAAAGCCGCTCGTGATCATGTCGCCCAAGAGCCTGCTGCGCTTTAGGCCCTCGTTCTCGACCCTGCGCGACTTCACCGAGGGCGAGTTCCACCGGGTGATCGACGACCCGCGCGTCGACGCGGGCGAGATCGATCCCAACGCCGTCGAGCTGCTGCTCTTGTGCGCGGGCAAGGTCTACTACGACCTCGACCAGGGCCGCGAGGCGGCCGAGCGGCGCGACGTCGCGATCGTGCGGGTCGAGCAGCTCTATCCCTTCGTCCGCACCGGCGAGGCGATCGTGGCGGCGCTCGAGCGCTACCCCAACGCCAAGCGGGTCAAGTGGGTGCAGGAGGAGCCAGAGAACATGGGCGCGTGGTTCTTCATGCTGCCGCGCTTGATCAAGCTGCTCGGGCGCGAGCGCGAGCTCGGGTTCGCGGGCCGGGCCGAGAGCGCCTCGCCGGCGACGGGCTCCTCGGAGGCGCACAAGGTCGAGCTCGACCGGCTGATCAAGCAGGCGCTCGGGTAGCGCCCGCTAGGTCTCGTCGTCCGACTGACGCATCCGCGCGAGCTCGAGCAGGATCGGCACGACCAGCCGGTCCTTGGCTCGGCCGGTCGACGACTTGATCTCGATCAGGGTGGCGAGATCGATGACGTGCAACTGCATGCCGTCAAACTCGATCACGTCGGTGTGCTGATGACGTGAGCGTCGAGCCGGCGCAGCGTGTCCAGGAGACGCTGGACGTTCTCGGGCGTGCGCCGGTGGACGATGTCAACGTCCTGTGTGGTGATCGGGGCACCTTGG
>CBFGLP010001070.1:0-4840 GCA_965649595.1 uncultured Myxococcales bacterium
TGCTCGGCCTCGGGCATCGCACAGCCGATAGCGATGTCCTCGATCATGCCGGGCTCGAGCCCGGGCACGCTGGCGATGGTAGCCCGCAGGACCTCGGCGCCCATGTCGTCGGACCGAGTGTTGCGCAGCGTTCCACGTGGGGCCTTGCCGACGGCGGAGCGCTTGCTGGCGACGATGACTGCTTCACGAATTGCCATGTTGCTTGTCCTCCGTTGGCTCAGTTCCGCAGGGGCTTGCGAGTTTCCAGCATGTGTTGGATGCGAGCCAGGGTCTTCTCGGTCCCGCAGAGCGAGAGGAACGCCTCGCGCTCGAGGTCGAGCAGGTCCTGGGCGACGACGGTGCCCGCGGTCGGCTTCATGCCGCCCGAGAGCACCAAGATCATCTTGGTGCCGATCAGCTGATCGTGCTCGGTGGCGAACCCGCCCCAGCCGAACTCGTGGATGCCGAGCAGCAGGTTCGCGCCGCCGGGCGCACCCATCACGAAGATCGGCTCGTTGCGATCGGGCGGAACGTAGCCGGCCTCGGCCAGCGCGATCGCCTTGTGCTTGGCGTCGGCCACGACCCGGTTCTTGTGGAAGGTGATCCCGTCGGTCTTGCTCAGCCAGCCCGTCTCGCGCGCCTCGAAGGCGGACATCGAGACCTTGCCAGTCGCGGCCGCTTCGAAGCCGCGGCGGACCCACGCGAACACGTCGCCGTTGGGCACCTGCGCGGCGTGAGCCGAGGCCCGCCGCGCGATCTCCTTGAGGCCACCGCCGGCTGGCAACACGCCGACGGCGATCTCGACCAGACCCATGAACAGGTCGGCGTTGGCCTGGATGTGATCGGCGTGGAGCGAGACCTCGGTGCCGCCGCCGAGCGTCTGGCCGTAGGGCGCGGCGACCACCGGGATCGGCCCGTGGCGCAGCTTCATGACCGTCTGCTGCAGCGTGTCGACGGCCGTGTTCAGCTCGTCCCACTTCTTCTTCATCGCGAGCATGCCGATCTGCAGCAGGTTGGCGCCGCGGCAGAAGTGGTCGGACTGGCTGCCGATCACCAGCGCGCGCAGGCCCTTCTCGGCCACGAGGTCGGGCGCGGCTTCCATTAGCCGGACCACGCCCTCGTCGAGCACGTTGGCCTTGCTGCGGAACTCGAGCAGCGCGACGCCGTCACCGATGTCGATCAGCGCGGCCGACGAGTTGCTGGTGATCTCGCGCTCGGGCTTGAACGCGTCGAGGATCAGCATGCCCGCCGGCGGATCGACGCGGACGTAGGTGGCTCCGTCGAACACCTCGAGGTCGCGGCCGAAGGTGCCCTTGTACCACTTGGCGTCGTCGCCATGAGCGGTCAGCAGGTTCTGGATCGCCGCCGCCGGCTGAATGCCCGCGGCCTGCAGGGCCTCGGCCACCCACTTGACGCCCGCGGCGTCCATCATCTGGAAGGGCCCGATCTCCCAGCCGTAGCCCCAGCACATCGCGTCGTCGATCTGCTTGGGCGTGTCGCAGATCTTGCCCGTCAGCGCGGCCGAGTAGTTGAACAGCGGCAGGTAGACCTTGCGCAGGAATTCGCCGACGCGGCCGTCGAGGCGCAGGGCGTCGTGGACCCGGCCCGCGAGCGGCTTCTTCATGATGTTCTTGAGCTCGGGGAAGCTCGGCTCGCGCTGCTCCCGGTACTCGAGCGTCTCGAGATCGAGCGAGCGGATGACCGAGCGGCCCTTGTCGTCCTTGCTCTTCTGGTAGAAGCCGCGACCGGTCTTGTCGCCGTACATCTTGCGCTCGTACATCTTCTGCAAGACTTCGGGCACGACCATCAGCGAGTAGAGCGGGTCGTAGTTGGGCGCCTGGGGGTTATCGGACAGGGCGCCGCGCAGGTTCTCGACCACGTGGCCGACCACGTCGAGGCCGACCATGTCACCGAGCCGGTAGCTGCCGGTCTTGGGCCGCCCGACCAGCTTGGAGTTGAGCGCGTCGACCTCTTCGATCGTGTAGCCGCCCTCGCGGGTCGCCTTGAAGGTCAGCAGCATCTCGCCGATGCCGATCCGGTTGCCGATGAAGTTGGGCGTGTCGCGGCAGAGCACGACGCCCTTGCCGAGCACGCGATCGGAGAAGTCGGCGGTGTCATCGACCACCGCCGGATCGCTGTACTTGGACGGGATCACCTCGAGCAGGTGCATCCAGCGGGGCGGGTTGAAAAAGTGGAGGCCGACCAAGCGCTTGCGCGCGTCCTCGGGCAGGGCCTCGGCGATGTCGCCGATCGGGATGCCCGACGTGTTGGTCGCCAGCACCGTGGTCGGCTTGGCTGCCGCGGCGACCTTTTGGAAGAGCGATTGCTTGATGTCGAGCCGCTCGACGACCGCCTCGATCACGATGTCGCTGGCACCAACCGCCTTGGCGAGATCGTCGTCGAAGTTGCCGGCGATGATCCGATCGCCGAACTCTCCCAACATCAGGGCGGGCGGCTTGGCCTTGGGCAGCGCCTTGAGGGCCGAGAGCGCGAGCTTGCTCCGCGCCGCCTTGGGGGCGTTGGCGGGCACGTCCCGGGGCACGATGTCGAGGAGGTAGGTACGAACGCCGGCGTTCGCCAGGTGAGCGGCAATTCCCGCTCCCATGGTTCCGGCGCCCAGCACCGTGGCGACGAGCTGGTGTGGAGGTCGTTTCAGCGTCACGGGGCGGACTCTAGTCCTCGACCCGAGGCTTGGCTACAGAGCCCGAGCATAGGGCTGAATTGGGCGAAATGGCGTTCGGCTGGGGCTTTGGACCGTTCGGGCGGATGAGCGCCCGGCGGGCGGCATGGCCCGCGCGGCAAATGCCGAGCATGGTCAGCGTCTCCTGGCACACCGCGGGTCGCAGTGCATCGACTTGCGCACGGTTGGCCCACCGGCCCGCGAGTCCGTCAGAAAGATGGCCGGCCCGTCGCGGCTTGCTAGACTGGCCTCGACGCGGCAAGTCGGCCGACGCCGATCGAGTCATGAACGAGCTGCGGACGCTGAACGAGCCACCCGAGGTGGCGAGCGAGCGAGGGAGCCTCCGACGTGTCGGCTTCGCCGGCCTGTCCAGCCCGCTCAGCATCAGCTTCATGCTGGCGATCGGTCTGGCGATCGGGGCAGTGGACGGCTGCGTCAAGCACCCCGCCGACGAGTTGGTGACGCTGGTGCCCGAGGCGGCCGCGGCCGTCGAGCCCTTGCCCGAAGCAATCACCGAGGTCGAGGTCGTGGCCGAGCCGACACCTCCTCGGCCGACCTACTGGGCGCCACCGCTCGAGCCCGTGCTCGACGGCGTCGATGGAGCAGGGCAGCTGCTCGCGCGTGCCGACCATCAGGGCGCCCTCGATCAGCTAGCCCAGCTCGAGGCCGACCAGCCTCCGCAGCCCGAGTCGCACGAGTGGTTCGTGGCCGGGGCGATCGCCGGGCGAGCGCACCTGCGCCTCGGCCAGCTCGAGCAAGCCGTCCACGCGCTCGAGCCGATCGCCGCGAGCAAGCAGTTCGCCAAGCATCTCCCCGAGGACCTGGTCGGTTACGAGCTCGCGCGGGCACGGATCGCCTGGGCCAAGTCTGGTCAGCTCGATCGCGAGGCCGCCGATCACCAGCTCGAGCTCGCTGTCGACGAGCTCGGGCACCTGCGAAGCATCAAGCCCGATCGCATCGTCGCGCCGATCCGCGTCGCTCAGGGGGAGGCGATGGCCGCGATCCAAGGCGCCGACGAGCGCAGCCGCAAGCGCGCCGCGGCGGCGGCCGACAAGGCGCTCGAGCGGCTGATCACCAGCTTCCCCAATCACCCCGAGCTCGGCACGTGGATGCTCGAGCGCGCGTTGGCCAAGGAGCGGGCGGGCAAGCCCAAGGACGCCGCGGTCATGCTGCGAGCGATCCACATTCAGCGCGCGGGCGAGCCCGAGGCCGAGCGGGCGTGGACCGAGCTCGAGCGGCTCGCGGCGGCGCAGGACAAGACCGTGCAGCCGCTGAGCGTGCGCGAGCGGCTCGACGCGGGCCAGGCCGCGCGGGTGCTTCGTCGCATCGATCGCTCGCGGGAGCTGCTCGAGCCGCTCTGGCAGGACCAGGGCCAGCCAAGCTTCATCCGCCGCGAAGCCGGTCACTCGCTCGCGTGGACGCTCTACAAGCAGCTCGACTTCTCGGCCTGCGTCGACGTCTATCGCGAGCTCTACGCCGACGTCCCCTCGATCCAAACCCGCGAAGATCTGACCCGCTGCCTCGAGCGAGGCGGTCGCTACGACGAGGCGATCGATCTTTGGGTGGGGGTGTTCGAGGCCAGCAAGAACGCCTATGGAGCCACGGCGCTCTGGAAGGCCATCGAGCTGGCCGTCGATGGTGGCCGCTACCAGCGAGCCAGCGAGCTGCTCGCGACCTTCGAGGCCAAGTACAAGTCGCGCGGCAGCGAGCGACGCTGGCTGCATGCCTGGCTCCCGCTGCGGCTCGGGCAGCACGAGCAAGCTCGGCTGGCCTTGACCGAGATGGTCGAGAGCCGACGAACGAGCGGGCACGAGCGAGCGGCTCGCTACTTCCTCGGCAAGCTCGAGCTGGCCAGCGGCGACGGCGAGCTGCGCTCGCGCGGAGTCCAGCGCCTGCGCGAGCTGTCCGACGATGCCGATCGCGAGCTCGGATCGCGTGGCGTGGTCGGAGGCTTCCCGCTCTACTACGGTCTGCTCGCTCGTCAGCGGCTGAGCGAGGCAGGCGAGCAGCTCCCCGATCCTCCCTCGCTCGAGCCGCTCGAGTGGGAGTCTCGCTGGATCGGGCACGGCGAGACGCTGACCCTGCTGCGCCAAACCAACCAGCAATTCGGCAAGGCGTTCGTATCGCTGGCGCGGGCCGAGCAGCTCTACTCGATCGGTTGGTTCGACGAGGCGACCCGCG
>CBFGLP010001071.1:0-4243 GCA_965649595.1 uncultured Myxococcales bacterium
CGGGCGGCTGACGAAGCCCCTCAGCCGCGGGCGGCTGACGAAGCCCCTCAGCCGCGGGCGGCTGACGAAGCCATCGTGCCTTGTCCGAGTCAGGGCCCACGGGGCGCTGAATCGCGGTTGCTGGGTTGGGGCAGGTGCCGAAGCGGGCGCGCCCGAGGAGGAGGGGGGCGCGCCCGCACCGGTGCCAGATACGAGTGAATCAGTCCTCATCAGCCCCGCGAGGGCTGACAGTCCTCATCAGCCCCACGGGGGCTGACTGGGTTGGTCCGGCTGAAGGACCTCTCGTCGGCACGTCCGATCTCCGCCCGAAGGAGGGGCTGGTGATCGGACCTGCCGATCTTTGGTCCGTGCCCGACCCTCCGCCAACTCGCGGGGCCGTCCGCTCGGCTGGTGAGGGCGGATTCATCAGGGTCTGACGAATCGTGCATGGTCCCGAGCCTCGTCCGTGGAGGCTCCGCGCTCGGCGACCACCGTGGTAGCTTCTGTCCACCTCGGGCTCCGCGTGCTCGCGCTGGAGGTTCGAGGCAGTCGACACGAGCGGACGAGGCCGACATGAGCGACCAGAACGATGACACGCAGGCCGAAGGTGGCGGTGGTGATGGTGGTCAGCAGAGCAAGGGCCCGAACGCTGGCGAAGTAGCGGGTCAAGCTGCCGCGGGAGCTGCTGCCGGAGCCGCGGGTGGGCTCGCTTCGGGCAACGTGACGCAAGCGGCAGCTGGCGCTGCGTCGGGAGCCGCGGGCGCAGGTCTTGGAGGAGTGTCGAGCGCGGCCGGTGCTGCAGCCGGTGGTGGAGCAGCCGGGCAAGCGGTCAGCGGCGCGACGCAGGTCGCTGGCGGTGCAGCACAAGGAGCCATCGCTGGAGCTGCGTCTGGATCTCCACAGCAGGCAGCATCGGGAGCGCTCGGAGGCGCGGCCTCGAGCGCGACGAGTGCGGGTGCAGGCGCGGCCGGTGGCGCGCTCGCGTCTGCTGGAGTTCCGCCCGAGGTCGCCAGCGCAGGAATGGGCGCGGCGTCCAGCCTCGCGCAAGAGGGCATCGGCGCTGCGGCGGACTACTTCGCCGGGATGATGGCGGGTCAGCAGGCGCTGCCGAAGGTCAACTATACGCTGGCGGTCAGCGACGGCCCCGAGGCGCTCTGGCAGGTCCGCCGCATCCACTTCGCCGAGGCGCTGTCGGAGCCCTACCTCGTTACCCTCGATCTCGTCACCGAAGATGTCGCGGCCGACACCGAGGCGATGCTCGGCGCCTCGATCGAGCTGTCGATCGAGCGCGACACGCTGGTCCGCAACGTGTGCGGCGTCATCCACCTCGTCGAGTTCATCGGGGTGTCCGACGATCGCCTGCAGATCCGCGTCGAGATCGTGCCGGCGCTCTACTTGCTCGGTCAGCGAGTCGACACCCGGCTGTGGCAGAACGCCAAGGTCCCCGACGTCGTCAAGGAAGTGCTCGAGGGGGCGTTCGGCGACTACGAGCGCGAGGTCAACGTCGACGGGCTGGCCGGCACCTACGAGCCGCGCGAGTACATCGTCCAGTACCACGAGAGCGATCTCGACTTCGTCAGCCGACTGATGGAGGAGGAGGGCATCACCTACTGGTTCGACCACGAGAACGGTGGCGGCAAGGAGATCATGGTGCTCGAGGACAGCAACGACAATTGGGTCGAGCTGCAGACCATCGATGACAACCCCGAGCTGACCATCATCCCCGACCGGGCCGAGAACGCCGAGGTCGAGAGCATCCAGTACTTCGACTGGACCCGCGAGCTGACCTCGACGGCCGTCTACCAGCGGGTGTTCGACTGGCTGACCCCGACTCAGCCGATCGAGGCGACCGGCCCGGCCGAAGGGGAGAACAACGCCGACGATCGCGGGCTGGTCCGCGAGGTCTACCACCACGGCCGCTTTGTCGAGCCCGACCCGGCGCCGCGGACCGTCCGCAAGCTGATGCACCGACGCCAGCGGGACAAGCTCGCGCGCGGGTTCGGCAACGTCACCGGCCTGTTCCCCGGCCGCAAGTTCTCGATCGTCGATCACCAGCGGCCCGACCTCGATCGCGAGTACTTGGTCCGTCGCGTCGTGCATGCCGGCGACTGCCCCGACGTCGTGCAGGGCGAGGCGCCGCCCGACAGCCCGCGCTACCAGAACCGGTTCGAGTGCATGGTGTTCGACGCCAACGATCCTTACCGGCCGCAGCCGGTGACCCCGAAGCCGCGCATCTACGGCCCGCAGACCGCGATCGTCACCGGCCCCGACGGCGAGGAGATCCACACCGACGAGCACGGTCGGGTCAAGGTCCGCTTCGACTGGGACCGCGTCCACTCGCTGACCGACGACACCTCGATGTGGATCCGGGTCGCCCACCACTGGGCCGGCCCGGGCTTCGGCACCTTCTTCTTGCCGCGCATCGGCATGGAGGTGGTGGTCGAGTTCCTCGAGGGTGATCCGGCCAAGCCGCTGGTCAGCGGCTGCGTCTACAACGGCGACAACGCGATCAGCGTCGGGGTGCCCGACAACAAGACCCAGAGCACGATCCGGACCAAGAGCTCGCCAGGCAGCGACGGCTACAACGAGATCCGGTTCGAGGATGCGGCCGGCAGCGAAGAGATCTTCCTGCACGCGCAGAAGGACTTCAACGAGACGGTCGAGAACAACCACTCGACCACCGTCCACGGCAACCAGAGCAACAGCGTCGACGGTAACCAGAGCAACAGCGTCGGCGGTGATCAGACCGAGTCGATCACCGGCGAGGCCAAGCTGACGATCGACAAGAACCGCACGGTCACGATCAAGGGCTCGCAGGCGGTCACGATCCAGGGCGGCCAGGGCAACTCGGGCGTCAACGGCAGCAAGCTCAGCATCACCGGCGACTACAAGGTCGACGCGTCGAACACGATCGAGGTCAAGGCGCCGACCCACATCATGCTCACGTGTGGCGGCGCGACCATCAAGATGACGCCGTCCAACATCGTGCTCAGCGTCGGTGGCTCGACGCTGACGCTCGACGGCACCGCGACGATGGCGTCCAAGGGCAACTCGGCGGTCAAGCTCGATGGCGAGGCCTTGATGGTCTCGGGCGGCAAGTCGGCCGTGCACCTGACCGCCGAGGTCTCGATCGGCTCGGCCGGTGGTGCGGGCATCAAGCTCGACGCCAACGCGTTGATGGCCAGCAGCGGCGGCTCGGGGGTCAAGCTCGACGGCAGCGCGACCGTCAGCGGCAACTCGTCGGCGACGGTGACCGCCCCGACCTCTACGCTGGCCGGCAAGGGCGGCAGCGTCGAAGCTGCGGCGGCCGGTGTGACGGTGTCCGGTGGCAAGGTCGACGTGTCGGCCCAGGGCGTCGCGACGGTGTCCGGCGCGATGGTCAAGATCAACTGATCCACCCGAGCATCATGGCTGCCCGAGGAATCCTCTCACGCATCACTGGCGAGACCGCCCGCGGGGCCGACGAGGTCGAGCTGATCGTCGGCAACCTGCAGGCGCTGCTCAACACCCGGCTCGGTGACGCCGTCTCGGCCGAGGGCTACGGCGTCGTCGATCTCGTCGACATCATCCACGACTTCCCTGCTGCGGCTCAGATCATGCAGCGGAGCATTCGAGCGACGATCGCCAAGTACGAGCCACGCCTGAAGAACGTGTCGGTCCGGTTAGCCGAGAGCGACGATCCCTTGGTGCTGACCTTCGAGATCTCCGGCCGCCTCGCCGGGGACCGTCGCAAGGGCATGGTTCGGCTACGCAGCGAGATGACCCACGGTGGGCGTGTGACCGTGCAGTAGTCGAGCGGCTCCCGAGTCGAGAGGGCAAGAGCCGCGTTGTGCGCAATCGCAGGGCGACCCCGCCCGAGCCCCCTATCGGTCGTTCGGGGCCGTGATCACCCGCGGGGATCCAGCCCGCGCGTCCACCAAAACCGAGTACCATCCGGCTGCACGCCCTAATCAGCCCCCGGGGCTGAGAAGGCCGCCCGAGCATCCACGAGGCCGACCGAACGTGTTCGCCAAGTTCTATCAGAGCGAGCTGACCTACCTGCGGGAGATGGGCCGCGAGTTCGCGACTGCCCACCCGACCAGCGCCGGCCTGCTCTCCGAGCGCAGCGATGACCCCGACGTCGAGCGTCTGCTCGAGGGCTTCGCGTTCCTCAGCGCCCGGATCCGCGAGCGGGTCGATGACGCGGTGCCCGAGATCGTCCACGGGCTGGCTGAGCTGCTGCTGCCGCAGTACCTCCGCCCGCTCCCGGCGATGTCGGTGATCG
>CBFGLP010001072.1:0-12726 GCA_965649595.1 uncultured Myxococcales bacterium
TACTCGGGCAGCTTGGTGTCGTTCGGGCACTGCCCGCTGCCGAGCGGAACGTTGATGCACGGGCCGTCGGGCGACGGGTCGGCGATCATCACCACGTGGTGGTCGATGTTGGCCAAGAAGATCTGCTGCGAGAAGATGTTCATGTTCTGCTGGACGAAGTTCTTCTCCTCGGCCATCGAGCCCGAGGTGTCGATTACGAAGATGATGTCGACCGGCAGGAACTCGTTCTGCGCCGTCTCGCTGACGGCCGCGCACTCATTGTCGGTGTCGACCTCGCTGGTCTCGAGCATCGAGTCGAACTTGAGGCCGTCGTCCGAGGACGAGCTGTCCTCGGCCTCTTCGCCGGACTCGCCGTCCCCGTCGCCCTCGGCCTCATCGTCGAGCGTCGCTACTCCTTCACCACCCTCGGTCGAGGTCCGTCCGTTGTCGCCGCCACCACACGCCGCGAGGAGCACGCATGTCGAGATCAGAGCCCAGCGAAGATCATGCATGGGCGGACGATAGCGACTCGACGGAGCGAGGGGGAGCGAAGCTCGCTCGGGGCGGAAAACGGCGATCCCGTGTATCCTCCGCGCGCATGCGCACGCGCCTGAGCGAGGCCCAGCGGATCGTCGTCAAGCTCGGCACCGCCGTCGTCACGCACCACGGCCGGGAGTTCGCGCTCGGCCGGGTGTTCGGCCTCGTCGAGTCGCTCGCCCGGCTGCGCCGAAGCGGCCACGACGTGCTGGTCGTGTCGAGCGGCGCGGTCGGGCTCGGTCGCCGGGCGCTGGGCCTGCTCGATCGCCAGCTCTCGCTCGGGCTGCGTCAGGCTTGCGCGGCGGCGGGGCAAGGTCGGCTGATGGCCCTCTACTCGCAGGCGTTCGCGCAGCTCGGGGTCGAGGCCGCGCAGGTCCTGCTCACGCAAGACGATCTCGCCGACCCCGATCGCGCCTTGTGCCTGCGCACCACCTTGCTGCGCCTGCTCGAGCTCGGGGCGGTCCCGATCCTCAACGAGAACGACAGCGTCAGCGTGCGCGAGATCATCGAGTGGCGGGCGCGGGAGAGCGGCGAGGGCACGACCGAGCCGCCCGTGTTCGGCGACAACGACGGGCTCGCCGCGCGCGTGTCCGTGGCGATCGACGCCGACCTGCTGATCCTGCTGACCGACGTCGACGGGCTGTTCACCGCCAACCCGCGCGAGGATCCGAGCGCGCAGCGGATCCCCACGCTCGACCGGATCGACGAGGCCTCGCTCGCGCGGGCGATCGGTCGCTCGACCAGCGGCACTGGTGGGATGCGCTCCAAGCTCGACGCGGCCCGCTTCGCCAGCGAGGCCGGCATCGACGTGCTGATCACCAACGGCCACGCGCACGGCGTGCTCGATCGAGCGCTGGCCGGCGAGGACGTCGGCACCTTCATCGCCAGCTCCGAGCGCCGCCCCGAGCGGCTCCGGCGGATCGCCCTGGCGCCGCGCTGCACCGGCGCGCTGATCCTCAACGAGGGCGCGATCGCGGCCCTCAGCGAGCGCAAGGCCTCGCTGTTGCCGATCGGCGTGATCGCGGTCGAGGGCAGCTTCGGGGTCGGCAGCGTGGTCGAGCTGCGCGACGCGAGCGGACGCGCGCGCGGCCGCGGGCTGGTCAATTACGACAGCGAAGCGTGTCGGCGGCTGGCGGGGCACCACAGCCGCGAGATCGATCAGATCCTCGGCTGGCGCGGCTACGATGCCCTCGTCACGCGCGACAACCTGGTGCTCGGCGAGCTCGAGGGCTGAGGCCGCCAACGAGGGATCCGTGAGCGACGAATCGACCCCAACCATCGAGATCGACACCATCGAGCTGGCCAGCCCAGGCAGCGTCCGCCAGACCGCCTCCGCCGCGCGGCGAGCAGGCAAGCAGCTGGCCGCGCTCGCGCCCGAGCGTCGCAGCGAGCTGCTCGGGGCCCTCGCCACGGCGCTCGAGGATCCAAAGCTCCAAGCCGAGCTGCTGCGCGCCAACCAGGTCGACGTCGAGCAGGCCCGCCGAGATCAGATCGCGCCGGCCCTGCTCGCGCGCCTCGGCCTGAGCGAGACCAAGCTGAAAAACCTCGCCGACGGCCTGCGCCAGCTCGCCGCGATGCCCTCGCTGGTCGGGCACGTCGAGCTGCGCCGCGAGCTCGACGAGGGCCTCGTGCTCGAGCGGGTCCGCTGCCCGCTCGGCGTGCTCGGGGTCGTGTTCGAGGCCCGGCCCGACGCGGTCCCGCAGATCAGCGGCCTCGCGCTGGCCAGCGGCAACGCGGTCCTGCTCAAGGGCGGCAGCGAGGCGCTGCACACCAATCGGGCGCTGGTCGAGGTGATCCAGCGCGTGCTCGAGCAGCGCGGTGTCGATCCCCGCTGCGTCGCGCTGCTCGAGGACCGCGCCGCGTTTCAGGCCCTGCTCGGGCTCGACGACCTCGTCGACCTGATCGTCGCGCGTGGATCGAACGCGTTCGTCAAGCTGGTGATGGACTCGACCAAGATCCCCGTGCTCGGTCACGCCGAGGGCCTGTGCCACCTCTATCTGCACGCCGACGCCGAGCCGGATCCGGCCGTGGCGATCGCCGTCGACGCCAAGTGCAGCTATCCGGCCGCCTGCAACGCGATCGAGACGCTGCTGTGGCACCGCGACGCTCGGGCGACCGCGCTCGCGTGCCTGCGAGCGCTGCACGAGCGCGGCGTCGAGCTGCTCGGAGATCGCGAGACCATCGCCAACGTCGAGGCCTTCGCGCCCGAGATCCCGGTTCGCCGGGCCAGCGCGGCCGACTGGGACCGCGAGTACGGCGAGCTGATCTTGTCGGTCCGCTGCGTGCCCGACCTCGACACCGCGCTCGCCCACATCGAGCGGCACGGCTCGCGGCACACCGAGGCGATCGTCTGTCGTGACGAGGCCGCCGCCCACCGCTTCGTCGCCGAGATCGACGCCGCCTGCGTGTTCGTCAACGCGAGCACTCGCTTCGCCGACGGCTACCGGTTCGGGCTCGGGGCCGAGGTCGGGATCGGGACCGGCAAGCTGCACGCGCGCGGCCCGGTCGGGGTCGAGGGCTTGCTGACCTATCGCTGGCTGCTGCGCGGGCACGGGCAGGTCAGCGAGAGCTACGGGCCGGGCAAGCGCAGCTATACGCACCGCGACCTGCCGATCGACTGAGGCTGCTAAGGCAGCGGGTTCGCCGTGTAGGAGTCGTAGTGCGCGCCGGTGTACCGCAGGTGGACCGTGCGAAGCGCCGCGCCCACGAGCGCCTCGTTGGGCCGCGCGTCGAAGTACACGCTGCCGTCCGGTCGATGGATGACGATGCGTATACGCAGCGCGTCGGCGACGATCGCCGGCCCGTCGTCGGGCACCCACTCGCCGGCGGTGGTCGTGGTGGTGATGAAGCGTTGCAGGGCGTGTTGGCCCTCCACACCCGAGCCGAAGTGGGAGTTGGCCAGCCGCGCGTTGGCTTGCAAGGCATCGGCGATCTGCTGACGAACGGCCTGCTGGGTCCCGTTGTCCGACCGCGCATTGTTGATGGCTTCGTACAGGGAGTGATAGAAGCAGTTGCCGCCACCGAGGGTCACGTTCGCTTGCAGTTGCCGCCCATCTTGGACGACGGGCTGAGGCTGCCAGACCTGAACAGGCGAAGCTGGAAGGACGACCGAGCCAGTGCTCGACGAAGTGATCGAGGCCAGGAGGTCGCTCGGATCACCGAGGAGCGCTTGCTCGAGCTGCTGCTCGACTTGCGTCAATTCTGGGAGCTTGGGCTGCTTATTGAATTCCCTCAGCT
Organism: uncultured Myxococcales bacterium; assembly: GCA_965649595.1. Classification (GTDB taxonomy): domain Bacteria; phylum Myxococcota_A; class Polyangia; order Nannocystales; family Nannocystaceae; genus Plesiocystis. The sequence goes on from CBFGLP010001072.1 coordinate 3,754, forward strand.
CCGCCAGCTGATCGGCCACGACCTTGCGGTACTCCGGAAGTTGCTGCCGAACGACGCTCAGTCGTCCGATTCGGAACCCATAGTCAGCGGTGATCTTCTTGATCTCCTGATCGAGCCTGCCGAGCACGCCGCGGGCCTGTCCATCCAGCTTATTGGGATTCTTCGGATCGAAGGCCTTTTCGATCAAGCCGCTTGCACCTCGCAGCCCCTCGAGGAACTGGTGGCGCGCACCCAAGACCCGACGGGTCCGTTCGGACAGCGCGACCGCAGCCTCGCGCCGCTGCCCCCGCGAGTCCGAATCGACATTATAGACGATCTCGGGCGGTTTCTCGGGCAGCTTGTCTTGGTCGGCCGCGAGCTCTTCATAGTCTTCGGCGACCATCTGCGCGATTCGGGCCTGCGACGCCCAGGGGCGCACGAGCGTCTCGTAGAACCGCTCCTGCGAGATGTTCGGGTCGGGGTTGTGCTGGCGGTAGAACTCCTCGAGCGTTGTCGACCTCGACCTCCCGAAGAACCTGATCAGCGATTGAAACAGCCACCTCAGCGGCGCGGTAGTGAGGGTCGGCGGAATGGTGTCCCGTTGCGTGACGTAGTCCTCGTAAACCTGTGAGAGGGTGTTCGCTTGCTCCTCGTAGTTTTTCTGTGACACGAACTCTCGCGTTTGCGAGTCCGTGAAGACATCGAAGTCCCTCAGCTTGCTGGTCGGGACGTCCAGCTGCGCATCGAGCTCGCTGATCGGGCGAGCGTCGCCCCACGCCGCCGGCACCTGGGCCGGCGCGCCGGCGTAGTAGGTGCGCAGCGATCCGGGCAGGGCATACTGGCGCAGGAGCTCCATCGAGCGTGGCGACCGGATGCCGATCTGATTGCGCTCGTAGTGCTTGTCGACGTTGATGTCGACCGCCATGCCTCCGGTGCCGTGCTCGGTGACCGTCCCCGCGGAGATGGCGTTGGCGACGTCCGCCGGGATCAAGAACGAGCGGATCAGCGGGCTAGCGCCCTGCTTGTACCCGTAGACCTCGAGCCACTTCACTTGTCGCAGGGGTCGGCCGAAGCTGACCCACAAGGTGCTGTCGGTGGTTCCACTTCCTCCGGTGTGGATCTCGACCACGCCCTCGTCGGTCTGAGTGAAGTCTTTGTACTTGGGCTGGAGCTGGCCGGTGCTGGAGTCGGCCACCACCGCCATGTAGACCGGCGTGTACAGCTTGCCTTCGATGCGTACAAACTGCTGGATGCCGCGATTGCTGATGTGCTGGTACTCCTTGGTGCCCTTCGGCCCGGACGGACCGACCAAGCCCTGAGGGCTCGGGTTGCTCGGGCTCAGCGCGGACTCGGGTACTCGACTGGGGCCGAGGATGACGGCCCCACGCACGCCGACCTGGGCGTCGTGGGTGTCGAGGATCGTGTGGCCGAGGTTGACGAGGTGCGCCCGATAGAAGTCGGGCAGGCCATCCAGCATCTGACGGAGGCTGTCGATTCGCTCGCGGCGTTCGTCGCCCTCGAGATCACGCAGAGCTTCGTCGAACGCCGGGGTCAGCTTCTCGCGCAGCTGCTTCTCCGGCGCGTCTGCACCCTCTTGCAGATCCTGCATCGCTTGGCGAACCCCCGCCACGTCGGGGTCGTACAGGTCGAGGATCGAAGTGATGGCGTCCTGCGTGGCCTCTCCCCCGTAGTAGTCGGGGAGCCCGGCCACCTCCTCGCGAAACTCGTCGATGAGGTCGCGTCGCTGCTTCGCAGTCCGGCTCTCGAAATCCTTGGGCAACCCGCTGCGGACGGCCTCGCGCGCCTTGTTGAACGCGACCGGATTCGCGCTCAGATCGGCCTCCTCCGGGCGCGGCACGCCCTTGATCGCATTGCGAAAGCGATCAAGCTCCGGTGACCGCGAGGCTGACGAGTTCACGCTTTCGCGGCGGTTCTTCTGCTTCTTCGACGACCTCTTTTTCTTGCCCACGTCTCGACGTTAACACCTTCGAGCAAGACCTGTTCTTGTTTTGGAGTTTTCAGCCACCGATGTTTCCACATGGAAGATCCACTCAATATTTGCACCTATGTCATCATATTTCCTGACCCCTAGGTCTGATCAATGCTCTCCTCGCGACGGGCCGCAAAAATCGTTGACAGCAAATCCCACCCATGACTTGCTACCCCACCTGATGGTCCGTCACGCGCCCGCGTGATGAAATCGAAAGGCACCGCGTGGCCAAACCTCATACCGTCACAAACAGCTCACTTCGAGCACTCGGTACATTTCTCGACGCGAATGCGGCGATCGACCCGAGCGAGCTCGACTTGTTCGACGAGCGCACGCTCGCCGGCTTTGCGTGGCCCGAAGTCGAGGTCTCCCGCGACCAGCTGGTCGAGTCGCTGCGTGCCTATCAACGATTGCTGCGCGTCGTTCCGCGGGCCAATCGTACGCTCTTGTTCGCGCTGCTCGAACGGGGCATCGGCTCGGCGGTGCACATCGCCGCGATCCCACGCGCGCGCTTCTTGTCCGAGCTCTCGCAGCCATTCGGCGGTGACACGGCGTGGATGTCCGAGGTCCACGACGCCGCGCTGGCCCGCCGCAGCGCGTTGCTGCTGCGCTACGTCCAGACCCGCCAGAACCTCGAGCTCCGCGCTCGCCCCATCTCTGCCCGAGGCGTGAAGGATTAGGCCATGACCATCAATAGGACCATTCCGACCTACGCGGAGATGTTTGGCGCGCTCGATTTCGAGGGTGCCGATGAAGGGCGCACGGTCTATTCGCCGGCGGCCTACCTGGTGGATCTGCTCCAGCTCATGGAGGATCGCTTCGCCGACGCCGACCTCCTCAGCCGACGCCCCGACATCGCAGGGATCCCGCTCAATGGTGACAACGCGTTCACGCAGATCCCCCACATTGCAATCGTGAACGAGCTGCTCGAGCGTCACGTCGCCGCGGGGGGTGACGACCCCTACGCGCGCCTGCGCGCGGCGACCCACCCCTTCGCGTTGCCCTTCGACTTGCAACACGAGCGGGTTCGCAAGCTGCTCGCGATGTCGGGGGTCGGCCCGGCCAAGCTCCAGCGACTGTTCGCGCACACGGTCGACGCCGACGTCGCGGCGCGCGAGCGCCTTGGCCTGTCCGAGGCCAAATACGAGCTACTCGTGCGCGAGGATCGGAGCGTCGAGGCGCTCGCCAAAGCCTATGGTCTCGCGCCCGGCGAGGACCTGCAGGCGCTGCGCTCGGTCGCTCGGTTCATCCAGGCGACGGAGATCGACGGCGTGCAGCTGCACGAGCTCCTGTTTCAGCGGCTCAGCCAGAGCGCCGTCGACGAGCAGGGCCGGCCCGAGCGCAGCGTGGCGGCCCGGCTGTTCGTTCACGCGGGTGATGGACCGGTCGGGCTCGACGAGCACGAAGCACGGCTCGTGTGGAGCGACGATCCGGAGCGAGCGATCCCAGCGAGCTGGTTCGATCGGGCGCAGCGGCTGATCCGGCTCTCGCGCTGGACCGGTATCGCGCTGACCGATCTCGACCGCGTGCTCCGGACTTGCTGCGCGGGCCGGCTCGACGCCGCCGCGCTTCGCCGGCTGGCGGTCATCGTCGACATCACCGAGACCTACGAGGTCGAGCTCGATCTCGCCGCGGCGTTGATCGGTGAGCTCGACGCGCTCGGCCTCGGCGACGACGAGCTGCCCGTCGCGCCCTTCGAGCGCGTGTTCAACGGTCGTCGAGCTACGCTCGAGCGCAGCTACCTACCTTCGCGCTGGGGCTTCGTGCCTGCGGCTTACCGGGGTTTCGCCGCGATCGAGCTCGCCGGAGACCTGCTGGCGCCCGAGCACAAGGCCGAGCGGCTCCGGGTCCAGCGAGCCCTCAACCTGTCGTTCGCCGACCTCGGCGTCGTGCTGACTCGGTTCCGCGAGCATGCCCTGGCCAACCAGACGAGCACCTGCGTCGCCGGGTCGCTCGATCGCTCCGGGCTCTCGCTCTTGCACCGCGTCAGCTTGCTGGCGCAGATCCTCGACTGCTCGGCGAGCGACATCCTCGATCTCCTCGACGTGCTCGAGGGCGATCCGAGCGTGCGCTCGGGCGCCGGCTTCGAGCTGTTGATCGACGAATTGATCGACGAGCCAGGGTCGAGCTTCGACACCTACGCCACGCTCGAGGGTGACGACATCGGCGCCCGCGTGTGGTTGATCCAGATGCTGATCGCCCTACGCACGTGGATGCGCGCGGCGGAGCTCTCGGCGGAGGCCCTTCGAGCGATCACGCTGGGTGGCGCAGACACGAGTGACGAGCAGGCGATCGGCTTTCTGACGAGCCTCGTCGAGGCGGTCGACGGCGCCCTCTTACGCCCCGGCGCGCTCGAGGGCGCCTGTGGAAGCGCGCGCGCAGCCAGGATCGCCGTCGAGCTGCTCGGCTCGTCAGGGTCCGCGTTGGTGAGCTCGCACGGGCTCGCGCTGACCACCAACTCCACGGCCCTCGGTGCGGCTGCTCATGCGTGGCTACGAGAGCTCGATCGCGTGACGCCGGACGACCTCTCGGGGCTCGGCGGTCGGGTGGCCGCGCGGATCTTCAGTCACCTCGTACAGCGCGGAGTCATCGAGCCGAACGGGACGATCGTGCTCGACTCGCTGCCCGCGAGCGGCTCGGAGTTCGTGCTGGCCACGGACTTCTCCAGCTACCGCGCGGCCGTGCTCGATCTGATTCGGAGGCTGCGAGCGGACGCGAGCCTGGAGGCCGAGCAAGCGAGCGAGATCGAGTTGGAGCTGTACCCTTCGGATCTCGGCTCGCTCGAGCTCGATGACGACGCGCTGGCCGAGCTCTACACGAACTTGGTGTTCACCGGCGTCGTCGACGAGCAAGGCAAGGTCCTCGATCCCGACGCGTTCGCGCGGCCCGACGGCGCCTCGGCCCTGGCGGTCGACAGCGGGTTGCAGGCTCACGCCGCCGCGGTGTTCGAGCTCCTGCAAGCCAAGCTCGCCGCATTCGAGCGCCGGCCGCTGGTGATCGACGCCGCGGCCTGGGCAGCGCTGCCGCTGCGCCCGGGTGAGGTCGCCGACCTGCTCGACAACCTGCGCTTCAACGCGTACCTCGACGAGCGCGGCGCGGTGGTCCAGAAGGCGCGGCTGTTGACGCTCGGGGTCGAGGACTTCGATCTGGCGATCCAGTTCTACCCGCACCGCCAAGCGATCCTCGAGCTCCTGCGCGGGGCAGTCGTCGAGCTCCGCGCTCGTGAGCTCGTGGTCTCGATCGACGACCTCGGCGGGCTCGCCGAGCGAATCGCCGGGCGTGACGCCCACGCGAGCATCGCCGAGCGCTTGCTCGACGAGGGGCGCCTCGACCTGATCGCGGCCGAGACCCTGCTCGCCGAGCAGGGCGAGACCTTCACGCTCGGGGGCTACTTCGATGCGGCGGAGTCTCGGCTCGCGGCCCGCAGCCTCGCGGCGATCCGCGACGAGGTCCGAGCGCTGCGCCTGACCGCCGCCGACTTGGCGATCCACGAGTTCACGCGCGACGAGGTCGCCGAGCTGATCGCTACGCTCGCCGACGCCGGCCAGCTGGGTCGAGACGGCCGGCTGAGCCCCGAGCAGCTCGAGTTCTACGCCGACGCTCGGTCGGCGCTGCGCTTCTCGGTCGCGGGCTTCGAGGACTTCGACAAGGAGATCTTCTTCGTGCTGCACGAGCTCGCCAAGCGGGTCCGCGCACGGATAGATGCGTTGGTCGGACGCATCGGCGAGCTCGCTCGCGAGCAGCACCGAGTTGTCGTCAACGCCCTCGCCGAGCAGCTCGAGCTATCGGCACCGATCCTCGCAGCGCTCTTCGACGCGGTCCATCAGCTTGCCCCGGCACCCGCGGCGGCCTACCTGGGCCCGGTGCTCGACGCCCGCGATGCGTTCGGCAGCATCGCAGCTCGACCGAGCGACGCGGGCTTTCGCGTGCGCGAGCGCCAGCTGGCCCAGCTCGCGGCCCTGGTCCGTGGGCTCGGCTTCGATCTGCACGAGACCGAGCTCGCGCTTCGCGATCAACACCTCGTCGCCAAGTTCCCGGAGCGGCTTGCCCTGCCGGAGGGCGTCACTCGGATCGACGCGCTGCTCGAGGACGTCGACGGCCAGCTGCTGCTCTTCCAAGCCGACCGATTCTGGACCTTCGACGCGCGCACGCTCGAGCTGCTCGGCGAGGCGCGACCGCTCGGGGCGCTCTCGCCAGCCCTCGCCGACGCGAGCTCGATCGACGCGGCGTTCAGCCACGCCGGCACGCACCGGATCCTCGCCGGCTCGATCTACCTCGAGCGCACGCCCGGGACTGAGCGGTGGACCAGCTTCGAGCGCGAGTGGGGCCGAGTCGATGCCCAGTTCGAGGCGCTCGAGCGGGTCGATGCGAGCTTCGTGTCCCGCGAGGGCCTGATCTACTTGTTCTCCGACGGACGCTACATCCGCTACGCGGGCGACGTCGCGTTCGTCGAGCGAGGTTATCCGCGCGCGATCGCAACTAACTGGCGCCGCGAGCTCGATGACCTCGAGCTGCCCTTGGGCTTTGGCGATGCGATCGACGCGGCCCTGCAGACCTCCGACGGCGCGCTGCTCCTGTTCGAGGGCGAGCGCTTCATGACGAGCGACGCCGTGCTCGAGCCCCAGCCGATCGCCGAGCGCTTTGGCCGGGTCGACAGCCGCTTCGCGTCGGCCTCGCGAGTCGACGCGGTGATCGACTACGCCGGCTTGCGCTGGGTGTTCGTGCAGGACCAGGTGCTCGCGTACCGCGACTGTCTGGAGGGCGAATCGATCTACGTCCATGAGGGCTTCCCGATGCCCCTCACCCAGCTCGTCTTGGGCCTGCCACCGAGCTTCCACGATGGCGTCGACGCCGGGTTCACCGACGAGCGCGGCGACGTCGTGCTGTTCCGCGGGCGCGAGTTCATCACGCTCCCGGTCGCCGGCTCGCCCTCGCAAGCCATGAGCACCGGCGATCGCTGGAGCCGAGTCCGCAACAACCTCGACGCGACCGGGCGGGTCGACGCGGCGCTCTCGGGCCTCGACGGCAAGGTCTATCTGTTCTCGGGTGATCAGTACGTCCGCTACTCGAGCGCCGACTACCGGTTCGTCGACGAGGGCTACCCCCGGCACATCGCGCCCGACTGGGGTGGGCTCGAGCGAGTCGACGCCGCGGTCGTGCTCGATGGCAAGACCTACCTGTTCGGTGTCCACGAGGGTGCGTCGATCTACCTGCGCTTCTCGGGCAAGGACTACAGCGAAGCCGACGAGGGCTACCCCAAGCCGACCGACGACAACTGGTGGAACCTCCCGGTCGCGCTGACCGAGGACGGCTTCACCAACCCCGACGCGATCTTGGTCGGCAAAGGAGGTGAGGTCTTCTTGTTCCGTGGCCCGCGCTTCGTTCGCTTCGATCGTCAGCACCGCTGGTGGTCCGAGCCGAAGACCATCGCCGAGGACTGGAACAGCCTGCCCTTCACCAGCCTGTCCGCGGGCTTCGTCGGCAAGGACGGGCGAACCTACGTGTTCTCCGGGACCGAGCACGCGGGCGAGCCTGCGTTCGCGCGCTTCTCGGGGTCCAGCTACGTCACGCTCGACGATCGCTACCCGATGCCCGTGCGCGGGACCTGGGGCCGTGTTCGCAACAACCTCGCGCGAACCGGGGCCGTCGACGCGGCGCTGAGCGTGGTCTCGACGGTGGTCGAGATCGACGAGCAAGGCACGAAGCTCGAGACCCGGGCTCGCCACACCTATCTGTTCTCCGGCGACCAGTTCTATCGCTACACCGGCACGCCGGGCGAGCACGTCGACGAGGGCTATCCGCTGACGATCCGGACCTCGCTGCACCTCGAGCCACGCTTTGCGAGCCTCGAGCCCGCTTCGATCACCTCGCTCGACGCCGCGTTCGCCGACGAACGCAACGTGTTCGTGTTCCAGCGCGACGGCTACCGGGCGATCTCCGCCGACCAGCATGGCGTGTACGACCTGCGCGAGCTGGTGCCCGGGCTGCGGACCGCGTGCGTGGAGCAGGGCGCGGTCCATGTCGAGACCGAGGCCGGGTGGTCGCATCTCTTCGATCCCGAGTCGCGCCACCGCAGCCTCGCGCCGGGCCTGCCTCGCGTGCTCTTCGAGGTGCCCGAGGAGTTTCGTAGCGGGCTCGATGCGCTGCTGTTTGGCGCGGACGACAACGTCTACGTGTTCCAGGACCGCCGCTGCTACGACCTGGCCCTGCAGCGGAGCTACGCGATCCACGAAGGCTGGGGGCGCGTCCGCAACGACATCGCAGAGGGCAACCGGATCGACGCGGCGTTCACCGGACGCGATGGCCGAGTGCACCTGTTCTGCGGTGATCACTTCGTCTCCTACACGCCCGACGCGGACGGCCGGCTCGCCGCGACCATCGACGACTTGCCCAAGCCGATCGCCGAGCACTGGGGCGGGCTGACCAACGTCCGCCACGCGTTCGTGCGTGACGGGATCACCTACTTGCTGGAGGCCGCCGACGCGCACGGACAGTTCCGCTACATCAGCTACGCGGGCGACGACTACACCAAGCCGATCCAGGCCGCCCTGCAGCCGGCCGGGTTCGAGTTCTGGCAGGTGCCCGCCGAGCTACGCGCCAAGGGCTTCGATCGCGTCGACGCGGTGCTCGTCCACGCGGGCGATCTGCTGCTGATCCGCGCCCGCGAGTTCGTCCACCTCGACAGCGAGCGTGGCCGCTGGACCGAGCCCCGACCGCTCGAGCAGATCTGGTCCGGTATCCCGCGCCGCCACCCGGACTTCGAGGACATCCGGGCGGTCCTCGTGACCCCTGACCAGCAGACCTGGCTGTTCTCCCACGAGGCCTACTGCGTGGTCGGAGCGCAGGGCTTCTCGCCGATCGCCCGGATCGACAGCCGCTGGGGCATCGTCGAGAACCGACTCGCGCAGCGCGGCCGCGTCGACGCAGCCGCGCTCGTCCGTGGGCAGACCTTCGTGTTCGCCGGCGACCAATACGTGCGCTACTCGACGGCCGACTATCGCTAC
>CBFGLP010001073.1:0-3039 GCA_965649595.1 uncultured Myxococcales bacterium
CGAACGCGAAGTCGATCGGCGTCGCCCCCTTCACGAAGGTCCGCAGATCGCCCTCGGGCGTGAACACGAACACCTGGTCGGCGAACAGCTCGCGCTTGACCGCCTCGATGAACTCGTTGGGGTCCTCGACCTCCTCCTGCCAGCCCATCATCTCGCGCAGCCAGCCGAGCTCGCTCGCCTCGAGCCCCTTTTGCAGCTCGACGACCACGCCCCGCTCGGCGATCTCGTCCATCGCCTGCGAGCGGATCTCGACGAACATCCGCACGCCCTGGCGATCGAGCACCTGCGTGTGCAGGCCCTGGTAACGGTTGGCCCGCGGCAGCGCGACGTAGTCGCGAAACGAGCCCGGCACCGGCTTGAAGTGCGCGTGGAGGTGGCCGAGCGCGATGTAGCAGCTCTCGCGATCGCGCGTGATCACCTGGTAGGTGACCATGTCGCGCAGCTTCTCGACCGTGCGGCCGCGGTGGCGCAGCTCGTGGACCTCCTGCGGGGTCAGGACGCTGGCCCGGAACTCGACGGCACCAAAGGCCGCGTCGCGCCAGCGAGGGCGGTACTGCGGCTGCAGCTCGCCCGGCCGGCTACGGGTCTCGCCCTCGGTCGGCGCATCCTCGCTGCCGGCGTGGCGACTCGGATCGTAAAACGCCGACTGCAAGAGCTCGAGCCCGCGATCGATGTGGCTGGGATCCGCGGTCAACAGCGTGACCATCTGCGTGCGGATCTCCTTGGCCGCGACCGGCTCGAGGTAGCGGAACGAGAGATCTGCGAGCTCCCGGCGCAGCCACTCGATCCCGAGCAAGCGCGCGAGCGGAGCGTAGATGTCGGCGGTCTCCTGGGCGATGCGCCGCTGCTTGTGCGCGGGCATGGCCTCGAGCGTGCGCATGTTGTCGAGCCGATCGCAGAGCTTGACGACGAGCACCCGGATGTCGCGGCTCATCGCGACCAGCATCTTGCGGAAGCTCTCGGCTTGGTTCTCCTTGGTCGACAGGTAGGGCACCTTGCCGAGCTTGGTCACGCCATCGACCAGCATCGCGATCTCGCGACCGAAGCGCTCGGTCAGGTCGAAGACCGTGAGCGCCGAGTCCTCGACGGTGTCGTGCAGGATGCCCGCGACCACGCTGGGCGTGTCGAGCCCGAGCCCCGCGAGCATGCGGGCGACCCGGAGCGGGTGGATCAGGTAAGGGTCGCCGCTCTTGCGCATCTGCCCGGCGTGGCACTCGTGCGCGAGCTCGAACGCGTCGCGGACCGGCTCCATCGCCTGGGGCCCGAGCCGCTTGCGGACCTCGTCGGCGAGGTGCTCGTACTCGAGGCTGAGCACGACCTCGGCGGTGCTCTCGTGCTCTTCGGGGGCCAGCGGGCGCTCGCCCTCACCGTCCGACCCGAGCGTGGCAGGGCTCGAGTCGAGCTCGGACACGCTGGAGTCGGGACCCTGGGCTTCGGCGCGCAATCCTCCGGCGAGCGCGGCGGCCGGCTCGACGGAGGAGTCGGTGGCGCTCGGCATGTAGCCCGTCAGCGGGGCAGTCTCGGATGGCGGCAACGTGGTCACCAAGGAAGCGCTTCCTGGCCGTCGATCAGAGCCTTGGCGCGAGCTTCCTGGCGCTCGCGTCGATGGAGTGCCGCCATGTAGACGGCCCGCAGCACGTCGTAGGCCTTGTCGAGATCGTCGTTGACGATCAAGTAGTCGTATTCAGGATAGTGCGCGAGCTCGGAGCGAGCCACCTTGAGCCGCTGAGCGATCACCTCGGCGCTGTCGGTCGCGCGCTGCCGGAGCCGCCGCTCCAGCTCGCGCAGCGAGGGTGGCAGGATGAACACCAACACGACCTCGTCGGGGAAGCGCTGCCGGAGCTGGCGCCCGCCCTGGAAGTCGATGTCGAACAGCAGGTCGCGGCCAGACGCGAGCGCGTCGCGGACTTGGTTCGCCGAGGTCCCGTACATGTTGCCGTGGACCATCGCGTACTCGGCGAACTCGTCGGCCGCGGCCATCTCCTGGAAGCGCTCGAGGCTGACGAAGTTGTACTCGACCCCGTCGGTCTCGCCGGGTCGCGGCTTGCGGGTCGTGTACGAGACCGAGAAGCCGATCGAGTCGAACTCCTTGCGCAAGCGCATGCAGAGCGTGGTCTTGCCCGCGCCGGACGGCGAGCTCACGACCAGCAGAGTTCCACGTGCGCGCTGACGTTCATTCGACATTCTGTACCTGCTCGCGGATGCGCTCGATGGTCCGCTTGGCTGCGATCACGATCGTGCTGCCCTCGTGACTGGTGATCTTGCTCCCGATCGTGGTCACCTCGCGCAAAAGCTCTTGCGCGAGGAAGTCGAGCGTCTTTCCCTGGCCGACCTCGGGGGCCTGGGCCAGCACGGCGCGGGCTTGTCCGAGGTGGCTGGCGATCCGGGCGAGCTCCTCGCTGACGTCGCCCCGCTGGACCGCGAGCGCGACCTCCTGCGCGACCCGGTCACGATCGATCTCGGCCGCACCGACGCGGGCGAGCAGGGCCTGCACGCGCTCGGTCATCGCGTCCTGCAGGCGCTCGACCTCCCCGACCAAGCTGGCCTTGGCGGCCGCCACTCGATCCTCGAGCTCGGCGAACAGCTCGCCGAGCACCTGCCCGAGCGCCCGGCCCTCTTGCTCGCGCATCGCCAGGAGCTTGCCGCAGGCCTCGTCGATCACCTCGAGCAGGAAGGGCGGCGCCTCGTCCGGCAGCCCGGCCGCACCGTCTTGGGCTCCACCACGCGGCCCGATTAGGAAGCGCAGCAGATCGAGCGAGGTCGGGTGCGAGATCTGGAAGCTGGAACGATAGGCTTGGTCGACGAGCGCCGAGAGGGCCTCGAGCACGCTCGTCAGGCGCTCGGTGTCGATCCCGAGGGCCGCGAGCGCGTTGCTGGCCTCACCCCCGCCGTCGAGGCGCACGCTCACGTCCACGCGACCTCGCTCGAGGCTCGGCTCGGGCGAGGTCGCGTGGACGTGAGCGTGCGCCTCGACGGCGGCGGTGAGGCCAGCAACGCGCTCGCGGCCCTCGGGATCGACCCCGAGCGGCTGACGGGGGT
>CBFGLP010001074.1:0-4921 GCA_965649595.1 uncultured Myxococcales bacterium
TGCTGCCCAAGAAGGGTGGGGGCCGCGTGCTCGCGCTCGAGGTCATGGTCCCGACCCCGGCGATCCGCAACCTGATCCGCGAGGACAAGATCCACCAGGTCTACTCGCAGATGCAGGTCGGTCAGGGCGAGCACGGCATGCAGACCTTCAATCAGTCGCTCGCCGAGCTGGTGCTCACCGATCAGCTCGAGCGCGAGACGGCGATTGCGCGCTCGAGCCAGCCGGCCGAGCTGGCCTCGATGCTCGAGCAGGGCAAGGGCCTCTCGCAGGTCCAGCGCAAGACCAAGACCTACTGATCTCGACCTCGAGTCGCACGAACGCAGGACACGACCATGCCGGCATTCATCTGGGAAGCGTCGACCGCCCGCGGTGAGCACCGCTCGGGCACGATGGAGGCCGAGACCGAGACGGCGGTGCGCGAGCGCTTGCTCGCCCAGGGCCTGACCGTCAACAGCGTCAAGAAGAAGCCGATCGAGCTGCGGCTGCCGACGATCGGCAGCGGCGTGTCGCTCAAGGATCTGGTCGTGTTCACCCGGACCTTCTCGACCATGATCGACGCCGGCCTGCCGATCGTGCAGTGCCTCGACATGCTCGCCGCGCAGGCCGAGAACCGGCGCTTCGGCGAGATGCTGTTCAAGGTCAAGGCGCAGGTCGAGTCGGGCAAGTCGCTGAGCGAGGCGCTGGCGCTCTACCCCAAGGTGTTCGACCAGCTGTTCTGCAACCTGGTCGCGGCCGGTGAGGCCGGCGGCATCTTGGATCTGATCTTCCGGCGAATGGCGACCTACCTCGAGAAGTCGGCCAAGCTGCGCCGGCAGGTCCGGGGTGCGTTGGTCTACCCGACCGCGATCGTGGTCGTCGGCGTGCTCGTGCTCATCATCATGATGACCTTCGTGCTGCCGACCTTCGAGGCGATGTTCAAGGACCTCGGGGCCGGCTCGCTGCCGGCTCCGACCCGCTTCGTGCTGGCGATCAGCCACTTCATCACCGGCAACGCGCTGATCTTGATCCCGCTAGCCGTGCTGATCGGGTTTGGCGTCGGGGCGTTCGTGCGGACCCCCGGGGGTCGGCTGATCGCCGACTCGATCATGCTCAAGCTGCCGGTGCTCGGTAACGTCGTCCGCAAGGGGGCGGTCGCTCGCTTCACTCGCACGCTCGGCACGCTGCTCGCCTCGGGTGTGCCGATCCTCGACGCGATGGACATCGTCGCGCGCACGGCCGGCAACGCGGTGATCCAGCGCGGCATCCTCTACGCCCGCGAGCAGATCGCCCAAGGCAAGGACATCGCCTCGCCCTTGCTCGAGACCGCGATCTTCCCACCGATGGTCGTGCAGATGATCGGCGTCGGCGAGCAGACCGGCGCGATGGATGACATGCTGCAGAAGATCGCCGACTTCTACGAAGAAGAGGTCGACGCCGCGGTCGCGGCGATGAGCGCGATGCTCGAGCCGCTGATCCTGGTGTTCCTCGGCGTCGGCGTCGGCGGCATGCTGATCGCCATGTACCTGCCGATCTTCGACGTCGCTGGCGGCATCAAGTGAGCGCCGTGAGCCGAGGTCCCGGGTCATCCGGGCGCAGGCGCGAGCCGAGCGACATCGTGGTGATCCCGAGCCCGCGCGAGCGCGAGCCGAGCGACGTGGCCGAGCAGGCCGCTCAGCTCAGCGCCGAGCTCGACGAGATCGAGGCGAGCGGCAGCCGACGGCGGCGCAGCGAGGCCGCGCTCGAGGCCCACCGTCGCCGGATCAGCTACTTCATGCTGTTTCGGCTCGGCCTGCTCAGCGCGCTCACGCTGGCGGTCACCTGGACGACCTGGCTGCGGCCCGACTACGTCGCGGGCCTGCGCGAGTGGTTGGCGTGGGCGGTCGTCGCTGCCGGCTACGTGCTGACCTTGGTCTATGCGGCGTGGCTACGCCGCGCCCGTAAGCTGATGCGGGTCGCGTGGGTCCAGACCAGCTGCGACATCCTGTTGGCGACCGCGGCCGTGCTGCTCACCGGCGGGATCGCGTCGGGCTTCGTGTTCCTGTTCCTGATCGCGATCCTCGGCGCGGCGACGATGGCCGACCGGCGGCTGATCTGGACCGCCGCGGGCGTGTGCGGTGCCCTCTACGTCGCGATCGTGTTCGGTCAGCTGCTCGCGTGGTTCCAGCTGCCCGACCCGAACCTGCAGCTGACCAGCATCTCGCTGACGGAGGTGTGGCTCAGCCTCCTGCGCACCAGCGCCGCGATCGGCTTGGTCGCGATGCTCTCGGCCTACCTCAACAGTCAGCTGCTCTCGTCGGTCTCGCAGGTCGGCAGCCTCCGAGCGCTCAACGAGAACATCGTGCGCTCGCTGACCTCGGGTCTGCTGACCATCGATCAGAACGGCCGGGTGCTGTTCGCCAACCCGACCGCCCGCGAGCTGCTCGGCCTGCGCGGCGAGCTGGCCGGGCTCGACTCCGACGAGCTGCTCCCTGGCGTTCGGGCGCACCTCGACGACTCGGGTGGGTTTCGCAACCGCTTCGAGCTCGAGATCCAGCGCCGCGACGATGGCCGACGCATCGCCTTGGGCCTCAGCTGCAGCCCGCTGCTCGACGAGGACGGCCGCTTCCTCGGGCACGTAATCAACTTCAACGACGTGACCGAGGTGCGCGAGATGGAGCGGGTGCTGCGTCGCAACGAGCGGCTGGCCGCGATCGGAGGGCTCGCCGCCTCGGTCGCCCACGAGGTCCGCAACCCGCTCGCCGCGATCTCCGGCTGCGCCGAGCTGCTCGCAACCGAGGTCCAGGGCGAGGAGAACGAGCGGCTCTTGCGGGTGGTCCGGAGCGAGACCTCGCGCCTGGCCAACATCGTCAGCGAGCTGCTCGACTACACGCGGCCGCGGACCTTGCAGCGAAGCCACGTGGATCTCCGGCGGCTGCTCGACGAGCTGGCCGACGGGCTTCGAGCGGATCCGGGCCACGCGAAGATCGAGCTGGTGCTCGGGCTACCGAAGGAGCCGGTCGAAGCCGACATCGACGCGACGCAGCTCGCCCAGGTGCTGTGGAACCTGGTCCGCAACGCGGTCCAGGCGATGGGCGGGCAGGGGCGGCTCGAGCTCGGGCTGGCGCAGACCCGCGACGAGGTGCGGCTGAGCGTGCGCGACCACGGGATCGGGATCCCGGACGAAGACATCGAGCGGATCTTCGAGCCCTTCTTCAGCAAGAAGGAGGGCGGGTCGGGGATCGGGCTCGCGTTGGTGCACCGGATCGTCGAGGAGCACGGGGGAGCGATCCAGGTGCACTCGATCGTGGGGGAGGGGACGCAGTTCGTGATTCGGTTGCCGCGCAAGGGCTGACACGCTCGGGTCAGACGAATACCTCTGCGAGCGTGGCGGCGCGCTTGGAACGTGTGTACCAGCGCTCGAGCTGGTCGAGGTCGTGGCATTCGTCGATGTGAGCGCGGTTGCTGGCGCCGACCTCGAAACCACGCAACTCGAGGACGTCGAGCAGCGCTCGGCGCAGAGCGGTTGCGCGACCTTCTGCGCGACCTTCTGCGCGACCCTCTGCGCGACCTTCCTCCCTACCATCGCGTAGGCCGTGGAGATAGCCAGCACCCGTGCGCTCCCACTCGGAGAGCTCTTCCTCAGGGCATTGAAGCGACAATTCACGACGGAGGTACTCGTTCATCGGATCACTCGCAACGTTGAGAACCATGGAAGTGTAGCGTCGGAACGCTTCTGTGCCGAGCTCGCGAGCGGCCAGTACCGCGGCCAGAACGACCTGGCACGCACGCATGTCGCGAGCATGATGGGCTGCATGGAAGAGCGCCGCACAGGGTCGTTGGCGGGCAATCTCCAGCTCGATCGAGAGCTGCTCCTTGCACACTGGCGGGGCGGGAAGCCGGTCATCGATCAGCCATATGGCGTCGGGGTTGCAGACGCGCGTGACGTGATAGATGCCGAGCACCGCTGGCCCGTCCCGCATCGAGATCGCCATCTGGAATAGCCAGAGGCGCACGGAGTGCACGGGGCTGAAGGCCAGGACATCTCCCTCGTGAAGGAACTTCAGCTGGGCCGCGGCGAGATAGGCGGGGATGCGGAAGCGCTTCAGCTCATCACGTCGAAGTTGGTTCTCGAAGATCCACAGCTCGACGATCTCACCATGGGCGTCGCGCACGGTGAGCACGAGGTCGGGGTAGAGCTCGTGCATCTGCTCGCCGTCGAAGAGTCGACGCAACGCGACGTTGGCCGCGTGGTCGCGGATGTCGTAGTGCTCGGTCGGCGGTAGGCCGACGGTCGCGTGCGCGAGGTCGATCGCCAGGCGCTTGTCGGCGAGCAGCAGATCGAGCATTGCTTGGTGGACGGTGCTGGGCGATGGCATGCCCGTCCAATGAGCAACGCGAGTGCCTGCGCGGGAGCTAAGGATTTCGGGTACTTGGAGGAAGATGGCCGAAGTGGGTGGCCGAGGGGTCGGCCACCCGGCCGTGGGCTCGGCCACTGCTCGAACGGATCGAACGCTGCGGTGCGACCACGAGCAGCGCTCGAACCCAACCTGCAAGCCGCAGAAAATCGAAGAGCAGCGCACGAGCCCGTGCGCTGCTCTTCATCCAATCGAGCCTTCCGCTCAGAACGTGATCGACGGCCCGAGCGTGAGGTCGAAGAGCAAGCTGGTCTGGTTCGGGAACCAAGCTCCGACGTTCAGCTCGGCGAACACCGCGAAGTTCTTGACGATCTGGTAGTTGAACCCGATCAGCGCGCCGATGAAGCCCGGGCCGATCCGCACGACGTCGATGCGGTTCGCCTTGTCTGCCGACACGGCGACCTGGGAGGCGAGCAGGTTGTCGCCCTCGGAGAGGGAGTCGGTGCAGGCGTTGTTGTAGGGCCAGACCGGGAAGCAGCCGTTACCGCTGATGTCGGTGTCGCGACCGATCTCGAGGTTGTCGGGCACGCTGTTGCCGTTGCGGTCGT
>CBFGLP010001075.1:0-3541 GCA_965649595.1 uncultured Myxococcales bacterium
CGAGCGCGAGGAAGTCGACTTCGGGGAAGCAGACGTCGGGGTGCGAATGGCCGACCGTGCGCAAGCCCTGATGGACCATCCCGTAGCGGCCATCGTTGAGCACGATCCAGGTCACGTCGGCGCCGATGTGCGCGGCCGTGCTGATCTCGTTCTGCATCAACAACGCACCATCGCCGACGACCGCGACCGCGCGGCGTCGAGTCGCCAGCGCCGTGCCGATCGCCCCAGCGCTAACCTGCCCCATCGGACAGAAGTGACCAGATTGGCGATAGCGATGCGGGCTCGGGAAGCGCAGGTATCGAGTGGTCCACGCGAACGCGTTGCCCGACTCGGCCAGGATCACGCTGTTGGAGCGATCGACCACACGATCCTGCAGGGCCTGCATGAGCAGCTGTGGCCGCACCCGCTGGCCCTGCTCGCGCGGCTCGAGGCGCGTCGGCTCGGGCCGTGGATCGACGCGGATCGGCCCGGGCTTCGCGTCGAGGCGGGCGAGCAGGCGAGCGAGGAATTGCCCGATCTCGGCCTGCACGGCGAGCGTCTCGGCCTGTGGAAACGCGCTCCCCGGCACGTCCGGATCGAGGTCGACGTGAATCAAGCCACCTGGGGGAATCAAGCCCTCCTGCAGGCCCGAGCTGAACTCGCCGAGCCGCGACCCGAGCACCAGCACCCGCTGGACATCGGCCGCCCTCGAGCGCTCGACCAAGTCCGGGTCGCTGCCGACGACCCCGCTGACACCGAGCAAGCGTGGGTCGTCCTCGGGCACGATGCCCTTGCCGCGCGGGGTCGTGATCACCGGCGCGTTGGTCCGGGCGATCAGCTCCCGCACCTGCGCAGCCGCGTGGCGAGCCCCATAACCAACCCAGACCGCGAAGGGCTCGCGCAGGCGATCGAGCACCTCCGCCACCGTCGCCTCGTTCGGTGCGATCTCGGTGGCTGGAATCGTGATCGGCAGCGAAGGACCAGGTCGAGCCTGCAGGGCCAGCGGCATGGCCACGTGAGCGACGAATCCTCGCCGGCTCGCGAAGCCGCGCGCGAGCGTCCGTATGACTCGCGGCAATTCGGACTCGTGCTCGATGGCGACCGCATAATCGAGCAAGCCCGGCGTATACAATCCTGGCAGAGTGTGGGCATTGCTCTCTTGCAGCGAGAATCGCCCCCGGCGCTCGCTGCCCGTGCTGCCGGACACGAGCAGCACCTTGGCGCCTTCCCAGCGGGCAGTGATCGCCCCGGTCAGCGCATTGGTGAGACCCGGCCCGGTGGTGGCGAAGGCCAGCGCGGGAGCGTCGGTCGCCAGCGAGGCCTCGAGTGCCGCATAGACGGCGCCAGTCTCGTGTCGACAATGTATTACACTCGACGGAGAACGGACCAGCGCATCGTAGAATGGCACCAACGCTCCGCCCATTACTCCGAACGCGAATTGCATCCCGATCAATCGCATTTCCTCGATCAGCGCATCCGAGACGGATCGAGGGCCACGAACGAGCGGATTCGGGTGCACCAGCGGTCCTGGTGTAGGTACGTCCTGGCGCCCGTCGGGGGTGGGAACATTACGCGATTGTGGTAGCAGTCGAGCCATGAGTGCACCGATTCGATCCGACACTTGCAGATCTTCATAGCCCTCCCAGGGGCTCACGAAGATGCCCTGTCGAGGACGCCCTGTACCTTCGACCAATCGATTACCATGGAGCCCATCCACGCGCACGAAAAAACGTTCATACACTCGGGCTGCAATATGCATGGTCCGGTCGTAATTGCGACATTCATGTAATCGTACGAGGCCGGCCAAACGGCTGGAACAGTCCCTCGACTCGGCGGCCCCCGGATTCAGAAATCGGAGAATTCAGCCTAGATTTGCTTCTCAGGAGCGCTCCTCGTTTGGTCATCCAGCGGTCCTCGGCACCCGGCCACACGGCCGATGCTGCTCGAGCTCCCCTGCGGCCGGACCGCGAGGTGAAATCGTGCCGATGGGCCGCGATTGTTCTCACTCGCGAAGCGCCTAGCACCATCCCGAGCACATCAAAAGTCCACACTGGCTGATTCTGCACTGTGCTGAATGTTTACGTGGCCCTGTCCGTGCTCGGTGTCCCGCGAGGCGAGGCTCGTGCGACGTAGGCGAGGACATCGATGCAGCAGGTCGGCCTCGACTTCATCGACGTCGGTCACGAGGCGCTCGAACACCCAGCTCGATCACGACGATCCGACCGTGAGCACGCGGAAGATACCCGAGGCGAGCACGCGTGCGTCCCGAGCATCGCTGAGCGAAGTCGCATCGTGATCACCAGTGCTCCATCGTGACAGCAACGAGCGCCGCCAAAACTCACGCACCACGTGGCCTCGACGGCCACGATCCCGTGAGGGTCCACAATCGCCCGCGGCGAGTTGGGCCCGCGGGGCCGTGGTAGGCAGCAATTCATGGCCCAGAGTCTGGATGCCGCTCGCACCCCCGTAATCGTCGACGCCGTGCGTACCCCGATCGGCAAGTTGCGAGGGTCGCTGGCACACGTGCGACCGGATGACCTCGCAGCGCATGTCGTACGCGCGCTGGTCGATCGTTACCCCGCCGCGCTCGAAGACCTCGTCGACGTGTACTTCGGCGCCGCCAACCAAGCGGGTGAAGACAACCGCAACGTCGCGCGCATGGCCACGCTGCTCGCGGGCCTCCCGGTCGACGTGCCCGGCGTGACTGTCAACCGCCTGTGCGGCTCGGGCATGGAGGCGGTGATCCAAGCCGCCAAGTCGATCATGGTCGGCGAGGGCGAGGTCTACATCGCCGGCGGCGTCGAGAGCATGACCCGGGCGCCTTACGTGATGCCCAAGGGCGACCAGGCCTTCCACAGCAAGCCCGAGATCTTCGATACGGCGCTGGGCTGGCGCATGGTCAACCCGCGCATGAATCAGCTCTATCCGATCGAGACGCTCGGGGCGACGGCCGAGAACGTTGCCGAGCGCCACGAGGTCAGCCGCGCCGATCAGGACGCGTGGGCGCTGCGCAGCCACCAGCGAGCGCTCGCCGCCCGCGAGGACGGTTGGTTCGATGACGAGATCGTGCCGATCACGGTCGCCCAGGGTAAGGGCGCCCCCGTCCGGGTCACCGACGACGAGAGCGTCCGCGCCGACACCTCGCTCGAGCAGCTCACCAAGCTGTCTCCGGTGTTCCGCAAGAACGGCAGCGTGACCGCAGGCAACTCGTCGCCGCTCAACGACGGCGCGTCGGCGCTGCTGATCACCTCGCTCGAGCGGGCGCAGAACCTCGGGCTCGCGCCCTTCGCTCGCATCGTCGCGTGGGGGCACGCGGGCGTGCACCCGGGCATGATGGGCATCGGCCCGATCCCGGCCAGCCGCCGCGCGCTCAAGCGGGCCGGCATCACCGTCCAAGACCTCTCGCTGATCGAGCTCAACGAGGCGTTCGCCAGCCAGACGATCGCGTCGATGCGCGGGCTCGGCCTCGACGAGGAGAAGGTCAACGTGTCGGGCGGCGCGATCGCGCTGGGCCACCCGCTCGGTTGCTCGGGCGCACGCATCGTGACGACGCTGGCGCATG
>CBFGLP010001076.1:0-3250 GCA_965649595.1 uncultured Myxococcales bacterium
GCTGCGCGAGCTGATCTACGACGAGATGCGCGTCGCGCTGGCCGACCGCCGCGAAGCCGAGATCCGCACGGCCATCCAGCGTGCCCGCGAGGTCCATGACGCCGCGCTCGCCGGCGCCGAGCTGCCGGCCAGCAGCGCCGCCGCGCGCACGTGGATGGTCGAGGCCTTCGCCGAGGATCCGCTCGCGCGTCTGCGGGCCGTGAAGATCCCCGTGCTCGCGCTGCAAGGCGGCAAGGACTTTCAGGTCAGCCCCGAGCGAGACTTCGGGCCCTTGCGCTCGGTCCTGGAGGCCCGGAGCCCGCCTGGTGAGGCGCAGCTGTTCGACGATCTCGATCATCTGTTCAAGCTCGAGCCGACCGTGTCGACGCCCGGACACTACGCCGACCTCTCGCGCCACGTCGCGCCAGAGGTGCTCGTGCGGATCGTCGAGTGGTCGCTCGCACGAGCGCAGCGCTGAGGGCGATGTGGCAGGGTGAGCCCCTTGCCAGCGCTCGACCTGCGAGCCATGCTCGCCCGCCCATGACCGACGATCTTCAGGCTGCGGTGCTGACCCTCGTCGAGCGCAATGGCGATCAGGGCGTCACGATGGGCAAGATCGTCGATCGTCTGGTCGCCGACGGTGGGTCCGAGCAGGAGATCGAGATGGCGATCTGGCGCTTGATCCAGCGACGGCGGCTGACGCCGAGCGGCTTCGTGTGCCGCAAGGTCCGTCGACCCGGGCAAGGTGGTGCGGTCGAGACCCGCACCTACGAGTTCGTGCTGATCCCCTGGTCGCCGGCCCTCGACGCGCAGCTCGAGCTGAACCTCGGCGCGAGCTCGGGCGGGTGAGCGGTTCTGTTTGTAGCGTTTGCACGAGCGGCACCCTGCTAGCCGCAATTGATTCATGCATTGCCAGGGTTCGGCGAGCGCATGAAGTAGTTTCGATCGAACCCGCTCGGCTCTGCACACGTACGCGATGTCTGCTCCCTTCACCTCCGCCTGGTCCGAGCGCGATCGTGTCGCCCGTCGCCCCGGCGATCCCGGCTTGTTCCTCTCGCTCGCGCCGATGGACGGGGTCACCGACGCGTGCACCCGCGGGCTCCTGTGTGAGCTCTTCGGCGGCCGCTCGGGCATCAGCCTGTGCGTCTCGGAGTTCGTCCGCGTCGTCCACCAGCCCGTCCCCGCGCACGTGCTCGTCGAGCACTGCCCAGAGCTGAGTCGAGCGCCCGCGCTCGAGGGGCTCGGGTCCGGTGGCGCGACCTCGTCGGGCGTCCCCGTGCAGGTCCAGCTGCTCGGCAGCGATCCCGACGCGATGGCCGAGACGGCTGCTCGCGCCGTCGAGCTCGGCGCCTGGGGCATCGACCTCAACTTCGGCTGCCCAGCCAAGACCGTCAACAGCTCGGACGGTGGCGCCACCTTGCTCAAGCAGCCTTGTCGGGTCGAGGCCGTGACCGCAGCGGTGCGCGCTCGCGTCGACCCGAGCATCCCGGTGAGCGCGAAGGTCCGGATCGGTTGGGACAGCAGCGAGCCGATCGTCGAGATCGCTCGCGCGGCCGAGGCCGGCGGGGCGACCTGGTTGACCGTGCACGGGCGCACCCGCAAGCAGCTCTATCGACCGCCCGTCGATTGGCAGGCGATCGGGCGTGCACGCGCGGCGGTCGGGATCCCGGTGGTCGCCAACGGTGACCTCGTCGACGAGGCCAGCGTCCGCGCCTGCGCCGAGCAGAGCGGGTGCTCGGCGTTCATGATCGGTCGCGCGTCGATGGGCCGGCCCGAGCTGTTCGCGCAGCTTCGCGGCGCCCGTGCAGAGCCGCTGAGCGGCGACGAGTGGGTGGCGCTGCTGCTCGAGTACGTCTCGCGCCTGCACGCGCTGGTCGGTGACGAGCGGGTCACCCTCGGCCGCCTCAAGCAGTGGCTGCGCATGGGCGCGCCCTTGCGAGCCGAGCTCTCGGAGTGGTTCGAGCAGATCAAGCGAGTCGCCACGCTCGAGCAGGCCCGCGCGCTGCTGCAGGACCGCGAGCTGGCGGCCGCCGAGTGAGCTACTCCCCGCAGCCGTAGAGGAACTCGCCGATCGAGCAACACATCCCGTCGATCATGTAGGGACCGCAGACTTCGTATGGCTGCTCGAGCCACCACTCGCCAGAGCAGCTCTCCCAGGTCTCGATACAGTCGCCGTCGGGACAGTCGCAACCGTTGGGCCCCGGCGGGGCGCAGCCGAGCATCGGCTCGGTCCAGCACCCCTGGCCGTTGTCCGGGTCGATGCCGCAGTCGGGGTACTCGGCGATGTCTGCCCACTCGATCCACTCCGTCGTGCACTCCTGCGGGGGCAGGGGCAAGTCGGGCACTTGCGGAGCATCGTCGCTGCTCTCGTCCTCGACCGAATCCGTGTCCGCTTCGCTGCTGCTCGACGAGCTGGTGTCGGTGTCCGTGTCGGCGCCGGTGTCCGTGCTGGTGCTGGTCCCAAAGGTCGAGCCCTCGTCGCTCGACGAGCCCTCGTCCGACTGGTCTCCGCTCGCGTTGGTGGTGACGCCCGCCTCGTCTTCGCTGGCGCCCGTCGAGCTGCACGCGAGGCCGAGCACCGCCACGATCACGACCACACCCGTCCGAGAGCGCATCGCTGCATTGTAGGCGGAGCGGGCTTCGAGGGTCCACGGCAGGCGCGCCGCTGCACCGCACCGGGGGACGTGAACACCGCCGCATTGCTCTGCTCTTGTTCGGACCCCCCGACGCCCTCACAATCCCGACCCATGTCCCAGGGTCCGAACCCCGACACCGTACCCACGCCGATCGTCGAGCCCAGCCAGGCCCGGCACGCACCCAGCAACGAGAACTCGCGCGCGTTCAAGTCGTGGGCGCTCGAGAACTCGCTCAAACGCTACGGCGTCGACAAGTGGGGCCAGGGCTTCCTCGGGGTCAACGGTGAGGGGCATCTGGTGTTTCGGGCGCCCAACCTGCCCGAGGTCGATCTCCACCGCCTCGCGGTGCTGCTCAAGGAGCGCGGCATCCATACGCCGGTGGTCGTGCGCTTCCCGACCATGATCGAGGCGGCGATGCGACGCCTGCACGAGGCGTTCATCGCGGCCGCGGCCGCGCACGACTTCGAGGGCTCGCACGTCGGCATGTACCCGCTCAAGGTCAACCAGCGCCGCAGCGTGGTCGACACCGTGGTCAAGGCCCGCGAGAAGTTCAACTACGGCCTCGAGGCCGGCTCGAAGCCGGAGCTGCTGCTGGCGATGGCCCAGCCGCCGCTCAAGGGCTCGCTCCTGGTCTG
>CBFGLP010001077.1:0-2614 GCA_965649595.1 uncultured Myxococcales bacterium
TCTCCTCGGCCGCGTTGTTGCGGCGCACGTGCAGCACGCGGATGCGGCCGTGGTGATCGCCGCGGCGCTGGTAGATGGGCTCGAGCAGCGCGGCGACCTGCATCTGGACGTCGGCGACGTCGAGCAGCTCCTCGAGCAGCACGCGGGCCTGCTCGTGGTCGCCGTTCTCACCGATCACGGCGCCGAGCAGGTCGACGGCTCCGAACGCGTCGCCTTGCAGCTGCATGCGCAGCGCGGCGCGCTTGCAGACCAGCTCGTGGCGGTGCTCGCGATCGTGGACCAGCTCGGCCCAGCGACCGAGCAGCTCCTCGAGCTTGTCGAGCTTGTCGGTCTCGCCCGCGCGGCCGCCCTCGGCGTACATCTGCGCGAGCAGCTCGATGGTCGGCACGTCGTCGGGGATTAGATCGAGCAGCTCTTCGGCCGTGCGGACCGCGATCTCGCGATCGCCGAGCACCGCCCGGGCGATCTCGATGATCCGGCCGAGCAGCTCCCGCTGCTCGCGTTGGTTGAACACGACGTCGACGCGCCGGCGGTACAGCTCCATCAGCTCGGCGTGGGCGGAGCGAGCCCGCAGCAGGCTCTCGAGCGCCTCGTAGGCGGCCTGATGGGTCTCGTCGCGCTCGAGGATCTCGGCGTAGGCCCTCTCGGCCTCGAGCGGCTGGCCGAGGTCGTCACGCCAGATCGCGCCGAGCTCGAGCAGCAGGTCACGACGGAGGTTGGCCTCGGCGCGCTCGAGCGAGCGGCCCTCGGCCTCGGCCGCGATCGCATGCTCGGCGATCACCTCGAGCACCCGCTGGTAGGCCGTGGCGACCCGATCCATGGCGCCGAGCGAGCGACCGAGCCGCTGCAAGAGCTGGCGGCCCTCCCAATCAGCGGGATCGCCCTCGAAGAGCTCGGCGTAGATGTCGAGCGCCTGACCGCGACGCTCGGGCATCTGCTCATAGATCGCGGCGAGCTGAGCCTTCTGCTCGCGCCGACGCTCGCGGGCGGCCGCGTCGCTCGCCCCGTCCTCGCCGGTCTCGACGGCGGCGAGCAGCACCTCCATCGCCTCGGCCTCGCGGGTCTTGTCGCCGACCCGGCGATAGAAAGGCAGCAAGCCGCGCATGATCGTCACCGAGGTCGAAGGATCCGCGCGCTGGATCTCCTCGAGCGCAGCGACGCTGGCCCGGTGCATCGGCTCGAGGCTCAAGATCGCGAGGAAGCCGTCGATCGCCTTGTCGATCTGCGCGAGCCGGAGCGCCCGCACGTGGGCGAGCTCGAACATGACCGGAATGTCGGCAGACGTGATCTTGCGGATGCCCTCGGCCGGGCGCGGCAGCTCGAGCTTGCGCTGGAGGATGTCGGCCAGCCGCGTCCACTCGCCGCGGCCGCGCAGGATCTCGGCCAGCGAGTCGAGCGTGGGCAGGTCCTCGGGCTCGAGCTCGAGGATCCGGTCGTAGGTCACGACGGCGGCGTCGAGATCCCGCAGGTGCTCTTCCTGCAGGCGCGCCAGCCCACGCAGGGTCGAGAGCCGCGCCGCGTCGTCGGGCGCGACGTCGAGCCGACGCCGGTAGACCTCGCTGAGGTCGTCCCAGCGACGCATCGTGGTGTAGATGTGCTCGAGCGCCGCCATCGCGGCCTCGTTGGTCGGATCGAGCTCGATGATGCGCCGGAAGTAGCGCTGCGCGTCGTCGGGCTTGGACAGGTGATCGCGGGCGATCGCGGCGAGCTTGCCGAGCAAGAGCAGCTGCTCTTCACGCTCGGCCTTCTTGACCGCCAGCACTGCGATCTCCCCAGACGTCTCGCTGTCGACGTTGATCGCCTCGCCGGCGATCCGCCGCTCGAAGATGCGGGTCAGCTCGTCCCAGTTGTCGCTGTCGACCGCGGCCTTCTCGAGCCGGGCGCGCAGGGCCTCGTCGGTCGGGCGCAGCTCGTAGGCCCGCGCGGCCCACTGGAAGGTCAGCTGCGGCGACTGCAGCTTGTCGGCCGCGACCTCGCGCAGCTGCTCGATCATCTCGAGCTTGTCGTCGGTGTCGTCGCTGGCCTTGAGCAGCACGGTCAAGGTCCGCATCAGCGCGGCCCAGTTGCTCTGCTCGCGGTAGATCGGCAGCAGCTCGCGCGCGACGACCAGGTTGTTGGGCTGGATCGCGAGCGTGCGCTCGAGCGCCTTCACGGCCCGCTCGGGCTGGCCGAGCTTCTCCCGGCACAGCTGCGCGACGCGGCGGTAGAGGTCGACGCGCTCGTCGGTCTGGCTGACGCGATCGGCCGCGCTCTGCAGCGCGTCGACCAAGTCGGACACGCGGCCTTGCGCGACGTAGAGCTCGGTCAGCTCGTCCCACATGCCCGCGGCCGCGTAGGCGTCTCGCAAGGTCCGCAGCGCCTTGTCGTGACCAGGCACGAGCCGGGCGATCTCTCGCCACACCCGGATCGCGTCCCGCTGGTTGCGGAGCCGCTCCGAGTAGATGTGGCCGATGTCGGTCAGCAGCTTGACCGCGCGGCCGACCGAGTCGGCGACCGCGACCTGACGGTGGCGGATCTCGGCCGCCTCGGCCCACCTCGACTCGCGCTCGTAGAGGCGCGCGAGCGCCTCTAGGGCCCGGTCCTGCTCACCGTGGTGCTCGAGCACCGCGTTCCA
>CBFGLP010001078.1:0-6740 GCA_965649595.1 uncultured Myxococcales bacterium
TGCCCCGATTATGCGCTCGATCCGACCATGCGCCTGCAGGAATTCGACGCGCTGGTCGAGCGCCTGCACGCCGCGCAATTGCGCGTGCTGATCGATCTCGTGCCCAACCACGTCGCGCGGGGCTACGGCTCGGTCGTCGAGCCGGAGCTCGACTTTGGCCTCGGCGACGACCAATCGACGTTCTTCGACCCGAGCAATAATTTCTTCTATTTGACCGGCCAGAGCCTGAGCTTGAGTAAGCCTGGTTATTACAATCCGCCGGGGTTCACGTTCGACGGCGCGTTCGCGCGCGAGGACGGATCACCGGGCAACGCGGCCAAGGTGACCGGAAATAACCAAACATCGGCTTCGCCCGCGGCTACGGATTGGTACGAGACCGTCAAGCTCAATTGGGGCTTCAATTTCACCAACAATGCCTCGGACTATGATCCGATCCCGGATACCTGGATGAAGATGGACGCGATCGTCGCCTATTGGCAGGCGCGCGGCGTCGACGGGTTCCGCTGCGACTTTGCCCATTACGTGCCCGACGCGGCGTGGACATGGTTGATCGATCAGGCGCGAATGCGCGATCCCGAGGTGTTGTTCGTGGCCGAGGCGTACGAGAACCTCGACGGCTTGCTCGCCGCCGGCTTCGACGCGGTTTATTACGACGCCGCCTACGACGAGCTCAAGAAGATCTATCAAGGGGCCAGCTCGCAGAGCGACTACTCGACAGTCATGAACCAGCTCGACGACGACGAGCGGCCGCGTTACCTGCAATACCTCGAGAACCACGACGAGCGGCGGATCGCCTCGCCGGTGGTCAACAACACCAGCCCCGACAACTCGGGCTTTGGGTCCAAGGAGGCCGGCTACCAGCTCGCGCCGCTGGTCTACCTCTACGGCGCGGGGCCAGTGCTGGTCTACAACGGCCAAGAGGTCGGCGAGACCGGGGCCGGCGTCGAGGGGTTCGGGCAAGAGGACGGGCGGACGAGCATCTTCGACTATTGGTCGCTGCCCGAGCTGTCCAAGTGGGTCAACGGCGGGGCGTTCGACGGCGGCATGCTGGCGGCCGATCAGGTCGCGCTGCGCAACTTCTATGCCGATCTGCTGGCGCTGACCCAGGATCCCTCGGCGATCGGGCAGGGCTACTGGGGGCTCGAGTATCACAACAATCCGGGCAATTATGGCGATTGCCCGGATGGGTTCTATTCGTTCGCGCGCTTCGAGCCGGGCTCGGGGCGGGCGATGGTCGTGGTCGCCAACTTTACGCCGGGGCAGGGGGCGAGCGGGCAGATCCGGCTCCCGCAGGATCTCGTCGACGCGGTCGGGCTCGCTGGGGATCTGGTAGTTCGGCGGGTGCTCGACGAGAGCGGAGCGATCGACGAGGTAGTGGCGATGACGACCAGCGCCGAGTTGGTCGACGACGGGTTCTCCGTGCAGGTCGGCGATCAGCGGGCCGAGGTGTTCGTGATCGAGTGAGCGTAGCGATATCCATGAGCGAGATACCGACCTACCGCCTGCGCTACCTGAGCGGCGATCGCAAGATCAACGCGATCAAGCTCATGCGTCAGGTGACCGGGGTCGGGCTGGCCGAGGCGAAGGACATCGTCGAGCAGCAGCAGGTGTTCGCACGCGGGCTCGAGCACGACGCAGCCGCACAGATCGTCGCTCGCTTCGTCAGCGAGGCGGGCAGCGAGGTCGAGCTGATCGAGGAGGCAGAGCACCTCTATGCCTTCGATCCTCGGCACCCGCAGCGTGGCGATCAGCCGCTCGCTCGGCTGCGCTGGCACGGGCTCGCGTTGGCGTGCGAGCGCGGGCAGCTCGGCGAGTGGACGCGCGAGCACGAGGAGCGCTTCGCGGACGCGGCCGCGCGCGACCGAGCGATCGCCGACGAGCGCGAGCGCTGGGCCGAGCAGGGCCTCGAGACGGCCGCGGACGAGCTCGACATCGTGCGCAGGACCAGCGCTCGCGAGCCGCGGCTCGAGCAGGCGATCCGCGAGAGTGACTGGGCAGACGACGCCGCCACCGTCTATGCCGACTGGCTGCAGCGGCAAGGTGATCCGCGCGGCCTCGTCGCGGCGCTGGACCTCGCGCGCGCGCGAGCGCCCGAGCAGCGTGACGAGCTCGAACGAGCCATTGCCGATGCGTTGCAGCAACACCGCGCGCACTTGTTCGGCCCGCTGCACGGCTTCGAGACCGGCGTCCGCTTTCGCTGGTGGGCCGGTCAGGTGATCGGCATCGAGATCGACGCGCACGGCCGCAAGCGCAAGCCCTTACCGATCGGCGATGACGAGCTGGTGACGACGCTGCTCTCGTTGCCAATCTGTGCCTGCCTGAGGTCGCTGCGGGTGAGCTCGACTGCGGCCGCTGCCGCCGACTTCGCGTCCTTGCTCGCCAACGCCGATCCGCTGCTCCTCGCTGGACTGCGCGAGCTGGCGCTGACGCCCGCCTATCCTTCAGTCAGCTTCAGCGCGTGGGACCTGACTCCCGCGCTCGAGCGACTCGAGCTGTTCGGCGCCACCATTCCCCCGATCCAGCTAGCCAGGCTGCGCGAGCTCGAGCTGACGCTCTGGCGGCCGGAGACGGCTAGCGAGGCGCTGCGCGAGGGCGGGCTGCCGAGCTTGCGCTCGCTGACGCTGCACTTCAATTCCGAGTTTCTCCACAGTGACGAATGGATCGATGTCCCGCTCCGCGGCGGCTTGAACGATCTGCTCGCGCTCCCGATCATTGCGTCGCTGGAGACCTTCGCGCTGACCAGCGAGGGTGATCCATGGCCGCTATGGATCGTGGACGCGCTGCTCGGGGCGCGGGGCTTGTCGACGATAGAGCGGGTCGATCTGCGGGGGGTAAGCTTCGAGGACGACGCGCTCGCGCGGCTTGGCGAAGCTCATGAGCAGCGACCAAACTGGCAGCTCCCCACCCGATGAGCTGGGATTGAGCGCTCGTCATGACCGAGACGGCAACCTACGGCCTGCGCTACCTGAGCGGCGAGCGCAAGATCAACGCGATCAAGCTCGTGCGCGAGCTGACCAGGCGCGGGCTCGCGGAGTGCAAGAGCATCGTCGACCAGCAGCTGGAGTTCGCGCGCGGGCTGGAGCGCGAGGCCGCCGAGGCGATCGTCGCTCGCTTCGTCAGCGAGGCCGGTAGCGAGATTGAGTTGATCGAAGAGGCCGAGCACATCTATGCCTTCGATCTTCGGCACCCACAGCGTGGTGATCAGCCGCTGGTTCGGCTGCGTTGGCATGGGCTCACACTCGCGTGGGAGCGGGGGCGGCTCGATGAGTGGACCGGTGAGCGCGAGGACAGCTTCGCGGACGCGGCCGCACGCGATCGAGCGATCGCCGAGCAACGCGGGCGCTGGGTCGAGCAGGGCCTCGAGACGGTGACCAATGAGCTCGACCTCGTGCGCCGGACCAGCGCTCGCGAGCTAGGCTTCGAGCAGGCGATCCGCGAGACCGGCTGGCAGGAGGACGCCGCGATCGTCTATGCCGACTGGCTGCAGCGGCAGGGCGACCCGCGCGGCATCGTAGCGGCGCTCGACCTCGCCCGCGCTCGCCATCCGAACCAACGCGAGCAGCTCGACCGAGCCCTCGTCGAGGCGCTCGAGCAGCATCGCTCGCACTTGTTTGGCCCGCTGCGCGGGATCGAGGCCAGCGTCCGCTTGCAGTGGTGGGCTGGGCACGTGATTCGAATCGATCTCGACGAGTACATCGCTGGCCACAGGTATTGGCGCTCCGGCAACCTCGAGGCGCTCGCGCAGCTGCTCGGCTTGCCGATCTGTGCGTGCCTGAGGTCGTTGCTGATCAACTCGGACGTGATCGGTGACCCTGGCTTTGTGAGCGTGCTGGCCGGCGCCGATCCGCTGCTGCTCGCCGGGCTGCGCGAGCTGGCGCTGAGCTCCCGTTACGTGGTCGACACGTTCGACGAGTGGGAGCGGATGCCTGCGCTCGAGCGGCTCGAGCTGCTCTGTGGCCCTGGGCGCTCCATTCGGCTGCCCGCGCTGCGCGAGCTGAAGCTGGAGATCTCCGAGCCCGACGCGGTCACCGAAACGCTGCAGACCAGCGAGCTGCCGCGCCTGCGCGAGCTGAACCTCCACCTCGACAACCCAATGTTTCGTGGGCCCCTGCGCGAGCAATGGAGCCCCGACGTGCTCACCGAGCTGCTCGACCTGCCCGAGATCGCCCGCTTGCACACGCTGGTGCTGAGCCATCGCGGTGAGCGGTGGTCGAGGGAGATCGTGGAAGCGCTACTCGCAGCGCGAGGCCTGCGGACGGTCGAGCGCGTCGATCTGCGCGGGCTGACCGTCGATGCCGACGCGCTCGAGCGCTTGCTCGAGGAGCAATCAGAGCGGCCAAACTTGTTGCTGCCGAATCGGAGCTGGTGAGGTCGATGCTCACGCCGCGCTGCGCAGGAGCCCACGCCGGTGCACACGCACCCGGATTCCATCGAGCGGCTCGAGGATCAGCGTCCCGCGCCCCCAGCGGGCCTGCTCGTCGAGTAGCTCGAACTCGAGCTCGCGCAGCAAGGTGCCGAGCATGATCGTGGCCTCGTAGTGGGCAAAGCTGGCCCCGAAGCAGCGGTGGTTGAACGAGGCTCGTGAGCGGCGGCCGGGGTTGTTGCTCGCTGGCTGATTGGGCGTACGAACCCTCATTCACCGTCGTCGGACCACGTATATCGTACCTTCAGATCGTTCAAGTGGGTCCACGGCAACCAGTTTTCTTTCTGCATTCGCCCGACGACAATGCCCGGTGCGATACCTATTTCACTGGCGAAAGCGATGACCTGAGTCTTTGAGATCCGGGTTTTGGCCAACTCGGCCAGGCGTCGTGCCGCGTGGTCGGGTATCAAGAGCTTGCTGGCAAACTGATCCGCCTCGTGTTCGAGCGCCTCATCGAGGCCGTCGAGATTCTCGATGAAGAACATCTTCTTGCCGTGTAGCAGCAAGTGGCCGAGCTCATGGAAGAGGCTGAACCATAGATGATCGTTCGACTTGTGGCGCAAGCTCAGTAGCAGCATGGCCTTGGTGGGGGTGAGCCAACGAGTCGCACCGCTGGCCGGACACCCCGGCGGTGCGGGAACGAATGCGACCGCCACCCCATGCGCGGCACAAATTTCGATCAGTCGTGGAGTGAATGCCCTTGGATCTTCTTCATTGGTCAAGCTGCGCAGGGCTTTCAGCGATGATTTGAGGCTGTCTTTATTGAAAGGCGCACATATGATTTTCTCGGTCTCGATCTCGCCTTTTCGTAGCCAAACTGCAATGGCTCCAATCTTTTTCTCGACTTTGTTCGATGCACGAAAGGCGGCAAGAGGGGCTGCATACTGTTCGCGCCAAGCGGTGACTGACGCGACACCGAAGAAGCGCTGGCATTCGATGACCTGCGCGCCCCTCTTGTCGTACCTCTCGACCCAACCTCGCTTTCGCATCCATGTGAGCGGCAACTCGGCGAGCCAGCCAGCATCGACGTCTGCCGCGTCAATCGACTTTTGGCGCAGGATGTCTGCTTGATATTGCGCCTCCCGCCGAAGCCAGAACTCCGGGGTGGACCCCAATACTCGCGAGAGGCGATCGGCAGCATCAGGAGTAATCGGGACACGGCCCTTTACCAGTTCATTCACGTGCTTCGGGGTGAAACCAGTGCGGCCCGCAAACTCAGCCTTGGTCCAGCCACGCTCCTCGAGCAGATCCTCGATGGTGTCGCCCGGCGGAGAAATCCAGTCTGGGGTGAACGTGCTTGAATCAGTCATGATAGTCTCCGATGAAAACGACGCGCACAGACGTCACATGGCTCCAGTCAGTGGCGCCGTCTGACGTGAGAGGTACCGGTACGTTGGCTGGCTCGAAGACGAGGCGGTCTGCACCATGCAGGTCCAGCGCGAGCTGGCCCAGCCGGTCGCCCTTGAGCGGATGGGGGCGGCCCGCAACCAGATCGGTCACTCGGCCAGCCGCAGCGATGTCCTTCAGGCGGGCTCTCAGTTTCTTCGCGGAGTGCGCCCCGAACTCCTTCTTCGCCTCCTTCTCGATGGCGCACCACCTCCGGAGCTCCTCTGTTTTGAATAGGATATCCATCAGCGGTCCAGCGTCAAGAACCATTAACCGTCGAGGTTAACGATTTCTACCACGCGCCCAAGCCGACGTCCACACCTACCGAAGGGCGCTCAGGGGCTGGGCGAGGCGTGCGCCATCACCCCTTCACCCCACCAGCCCCCAACCCCGCGACCATGTGCCGCTGCACCTGATAGAACAACAACATCACCGGCAGCGAGACCACGATCGCCCCCGCCGCGAACAGGTCCCACCTCGCGTCGTACTCCCCGATGAACCTCTGGAGCACGACCGGCAGCGTGAACGCCCGCTCATCATCGAGCAGCGTCGCCGCCAGGATGAACTCGTTGTACGCGGTCATGAACGCGAACAGGAAGGTCACCGCGATCGCCGGCCTCGCGACCGGCAGCACGACCCGCACGAACGCCTGAAAGCGCGTCGCCCCATCGACCATCGCTGCTTCTTCGAGGTCGATCGGGATCGCCTCGAACGCGCTTCGCAGCTGGAACACCGCGAAGGGCACGGCCGTGCTCGCGTAGCAGAGCACCAAGCCGGTCCGCGTGTCGAGCAGCGAGAGCGCCTCGAGGATCATGAAGAGCGGCACGGCGCTGGCGACCGCGGGGAACATCTGCGTGGCGAGCAGGAGCCGCATGCCCTGCCGACGACCTACGAACTCGAATCGGGCGAACGCGTAGGCGGTCGGGATCGC
>CBFGLP010001079.1:0-4382 GCA_965649595.1 uncultured Myxococcales bacterium
AGCCACGCACGGCCGCTTCGCGGCCGCGAGGTCGCGCAGCGACCTCGGTGGGCTGGGGTCGTGATACGCAAGCGCCCGCTTGGCCCCGCAATCCGCTCGGCTCTGGGAGCCGATCATGCCCTGAACAGACCTCCGGTGCGCAGCTGTTCGCACGTGTGGCCCTCACGTTCGTCTCCGGCAGTGCCACAAAATCGAGGCTCATCCTCGAACGCCGTTATCTTTCCTCTCTTCGTTCATCGTCCGGTCCCTACACCTTCATTTGGGCGCTTGTTTGCGCCATCGCCAGCCGGATACATGTCGTACATCGAAGCGCACACGGAAGATGGTAGCGACCGATCCCCCGCCCGGGTCCAGGAGTGAACACTTCCTGTCGACCCCCGTCGAAAGGCCCCGCTCATGACCGATAGCAAGCTCAAGCCCCTCGAGACCACTCGGCGCAATTTCCTGGTCGGTACCGCTGCTGCGGTGTCGACCTTTTTCATTGGTCGACCTCGAGCACTCGCCGAGGACGCCGAGTTCACGCTGAAGGTTGCCACCGTTGCCCCGCCCGGGACGCCCTGGTCCAAGCACATGGACCGGATCAAGAAGCGGGTCAAAGAGGAGACCGGCGGCCGGGTCAAGATCAAGGCTTACCTCGGCGGAGCGCTGGGCGACGAGCAAGAGACCGCGAGCCGCTGCCGCAAGGGCGGCATCGCGATGTGGGCGGGCACCACCGGTGCGCTCGCGGGCATCATCCCCGAGCTGGCCGCGCTCGAGCTGCCCTATCTGTTCAGCGATGAGAAGGCGGCCGACGCCGTCCTCGACACGCACTGCAAGGCCGACGTCGAGAAGATGCTCGACAAGGCCGGCTTCAAGCTGCTCTTCTTCAGCGAGAACGGCCACCGCTCGATCGGCACCAACTTCGGCTTCGTCAAGAGCACCGCCGACCTCAAGGGCAAGAAGATCCGCGTCCAGCCGGGCGATCTGCCCAACTGGATGCTCGCCAGCATGGGCGCGTCGCCGCAGGCGATCCCGGTGACCGAGGCGATGACCGCCCTGCAGACCGGCGTGGTCGATGGCTTCGACAACACCCCGCTCTTCACCTTCGCGGCCTCGTGGTACCAGGCGATCACCCACTTCACGCTGACCGAGCACAGCTATCAGCCGGCGGTCGCGGTCGTGTCCAAGCAGATCTGGGACGAGCTGCCGGCCGACATCCAGGCGCTGCTGATCGGCGACATCCAGGCCGAGTCGGACTACGGCCGCAAGGGGGTCCGCAAGATCAAGCAGGACCTGATCGACAACTTCTCTGCTGCGGGCATCTCGGTGCACAAGCTCACCTCGAGCGAGCAGGCCGCGTTCAAGAAGGCGACCGAGGCGACCCACAAGAAGTTCGTCGACAAGTTCGGCTCGGCCTTCTACAAGGCGATCACCAAGCACCTGTGAAGCTGCGCTAGCAGCACTCGAGCCCGGCATGCAAAAGCGTGTCGGGCTTCGTCAGTTGCCCGCGACTGAAGGCTTCCGCGTTTCCTCGGGGAGCCCGACAGGCGGACTAGCGTGACGAGTTGCTCCAGGCCCTGATACCATCCGGCCCGTGGAGTTCATCAAGAAGCTCAACGGCTGGATCTACCAGGCGGAGCGCTTCATCGTCGTCACCTCGCTGCTGGTCATGTCGGTGGTCATGTTCTTGGCCGTCCTGCACCGCAGCTACGCCGATGAAGACAGCGCGCTGTTCGGCAAGCTCGCCGTTTGGTTGTTCGACGCCGAACGGGAGGATGCGACCTGGAATTCGATGCAGGAGATGGCCGACTGGGCGATCCCGCTAGGCCTCGCCTGCATCATCTACGTCGGCTTTCGGACCGCGTCGCGCCGGCCCTTGTGGGTGCGTCCGGACGTGACCGGCAAGAGCCACGCGGAGATCCACGGCGAGCCGCTGCCGCACCTGAAGTGCCTCATCTATACGGTGCTCACGATGCTGGGCAGCTGGGGGCTGCTGGTCGTGCTGTTCGGCAACGGCTCGGTCGAGCAAGCCGAGTGCATGGAGCTGGCGCTCGATGACGGCGGGTTCACCTTCGCCTGCGGCTACTTCCCCGACGGCCTGCGCTGGGCGGCCTCGTTCTCGCTGGTCCTGACCTTGTGGGTCGCGTTCCTCGGCGCCTCGATGGCGACCCGCGACAACCTCCACCTCAAGCTCGAGGCCGCCAACAAGGCGCTGCCCGAGAAGCTGCGTCGGATCAGCGGCCTGCTGGCGGGGATCCTGACCGCGTGCTTCTGCGTCCTGCTGGCCTACATCGGCTGGCGCTACGTCGGGGCCAAGTACGACGAGTGGGTCTTGTCCGAGGGCCTCGGCGGCCTGCACGAGCAGACCCCGATCCCGGTGTTCGTCAGCTTCACGATCGTTCCGCTGGCCTGGGTGCTGATGGGCGTGCGCTTCATCGGCCTCGGCGTGCTCGCGCTGCGCGGCGAGCTCGAAGAGACCCCCGCGGAGCTGCGCGAGCTCGAGCGACAGAAGGCCGAGGCGAACGACGAGGTGAACGCATGAGCGAGCAACGTGGATTCCGACTCCTGCCGCCGCCGGCCGAGCACGCACGCAAGCGTGCGACCACGATCGGCAGCGTGTGCGTGTTCTTGCTGGTGCTGTTCCTGGCGTTCGGCGCGAGCGCGGACGGGGGGATCGGTGACAACGATCCGCTCTTGAGCCTCGGCGCGGGCCTGACCCTGCTGTTCGCGGCGCTGGCCCTGATGATCGTGCTGGGCATGCCGCTGTTCGTGATCATCGGCGTGATCGCGACCTTGTGCCTGCTCTTCCTGACCGAGAACTTCAAGGGCTGGCTGACGCTCGATCGGCTGTCGGAGACGACCGCCAGCATGATGGGCAAGGACGTCCTGCTGGCGATCCCCTTCTTCGTGGTCAGCGGCGCGATCATGAGCGCGGGTGGCATCGCCCAGCGCCTCGTCGACTTCGCCCGCGCGCTGGTCGGCTGGATGCCTGGCGGCCTCGCGGTCGCGGCGGTGATGGCCTGTGTGATCTTCGCGGCGATCTCGGGCTCGAGCCCGGTCACCGTGATAGCGATCGGCTCGATGATGTACCCGCGCCTGATCAAGGCCGGCTACGACCGTCGCTTCAGCCTCGGCCTCGTCACCTCGGCGGGCTCGCTCGGCATCCTGATCCCGCCCTCGATCCCGATGCTGGTCTACGCGATCGTGGCGGCCGGCTCGACGCCGATCGACATCGCCGAGCTGTTCCTGGCCGGCGTGCTGCCGGGCCTGCTGATCGGCGGGTTGATGGCCGGCTACTCGATCGTCCGACGGCAGGACAAGGTCGAGCGCGAGCGCTTCGAGCTCAAGATCGTCTGGCAGCGCTTCCGTGACGGTATCTGGGCGATCAGCCTACCCGCCGTGATCCTCGGCGGCATCTACACCGGCGTGTTCACGGCGACCGAGGCCGCGGCGATCTCGGTCATCTATGCGCTGGTGGTCGAGCTGCTGATCCACCGCGACATCGGCCCGCAGGACATCCCCAAGATCCTGACCGAGGCGGTGGTCAACATGGGCACGATCCTGATCATCATGGCGCTGGCCTTCGGGCTCAACGCCTTCTTGGTCGAGGAGATGATCCCGCAGAAGGTCGTCGCCTGGATCCTGTCGAAGAACCTCACGCCGGTCAGCTTCCTGCTGATCATCAACCTGTTCTTGCTCTTGGTCGGCGCGTTGATGGACTCGATCAGCGCGATCCTGATCATCGCGCCCCTGCTCGCGCCGATCGGCGTCGAGCTGGGCATCGACCCCGTCCACCTCGGGGTGATCTTCATCGTCAACCTCGAGATCGGCTACCTGACCCCGCCGATCGGCATCAACCTGTTCGTGTCCTCGTCGGTGTTCCGGCAGCCGCTCGGTGAGGTCGCCCGGGGTGTCATGCCCTTCATCGGACTGATGTTGATCGGCCTGACGCTGGTCACCTACGTCCCGACGATCGCGCTCGGCCCGGTCAACAAGATGATGCGCGAGAAGGACTTCTACGAGCCCTTCCCCGAGACCCGCGAGGTCGCGGTCGTGATCGACGACGAGGACAGCGACGAGGACGTGGTCGGCGATCAGTTCAAGCAGCCGGCCGAGCCGGTTGTCGGACCTGGCGGCAAGCGGGTCAAGACGATCGCCGAGATGATGGCGGAGAACGAGACCGAGGGCGAAGCGGACGAGGACGAGGAGGACGAGGACGAGGAGGAGACCGAGGGCGAGCCGAAGCCGGTGTTCGACGGCAGCGGGATGAACATGGTCCCGAAGGACCCTGACGAAGAGCAGCTGCGAGGTGAGCTCGTCGCTCGCGGCCGTCTGCCACCATGAGCGAATGGCGGGCACCAGCGCTGCGAGCGAGCCACGGGCGTGCTCGTCGAGGCCGAGCG
>CBFGLP010001080.1:0-20378 GCA_965649595.1 uncultured Myxococcales bacterium
CAGCGGAGGCGTCGGCTCGCTCGCCGATCTCGACGCGCTCCGACAGGCCGGCGTTCGGGCCGTAGTGTTCGGCCGGGCGCTCTACGAACGCAGCTTCACCCTCGCGGAGGCGCTCGCACGATGTTGAAACGCCGCATCATCCCCTGCCTCGACGTCAAGAACGGCCGCGTGGTCAAGGGCGTCCACTTCAAGGGTCTGCGCGACGCCGGTGACCCAGTCGAGGCCGCCCGTGCCTACGACAAGCAAGGCGCCGACGAGATCGCCTTGCTCGACATCACCGCGACGACCGAGGGTCGAGAGACCTTCGTCGAGGTGGTCCGCAACGTCGCGCCGCAGATCTTCTGTCCGCTCACGGTTGGCGGCGGCATTCGACGCGAGGACGACGTCCGTCGCTTGCTCTCGGCCGGGGCCGACAAGGTCGCGATCAACTCCGCCGCGGTCAGCTCGCCCTTGCTGATCAAGAAGCTGGCCAAGCGCTACGGCAGCCAGGCGATCGTGGTCGCGGTCGACGTCAAGCGAATGGAGGCGCTGCCGCGCGACAAGGAGCCGATCTACGAGGTCGTGATCCACGGTGGCACTCGCTCGACCGGGCTCGACGCGCTCTCGTGGTGCGAGCAGGTGGCCGAGCTCGGGGCCGGAGAGATCCTCCTGACGTCGATGGACAAGGACGGCACCCGCGATGGCTACGACCTGTGGATCACCCGCGAGGTCGCGCGGCGGGTGCCGATCCCGGTGATCGCGAGCGGCGGTGTCGGCTCGCTCGAGCACATCCGCCAGGGCCTCGCGCTCGGCGAGGGCGAGGCCGACGCGGCGCTCGCTGCTTCGATCTTCCACTTCGGGCTCTACACGATCGCGCAGGCCAAGCAGTACCTGAGCGAGCACGGGATCCCGGTTCGACCGCCCGAAGTGCGGCGAGCTGCCTGAGCCATGGCTGAAGGGATCAGCTTCGACGAGCTGTGGTCGCGGCTTCGCCCCGACGACGCCGGCTTGGTCGCTGCGCTGATCGTGCACGCCGAAGACGGCCGAGCCCTGATGCTCGGCTACATGAGCCGCGACGCGCTCGCGGCCACGCTCGCGACCCGGGCCGTCACGTTCTTCTCGCGCTCCAAGCAGCGGCTGTGGAAGAAGGGCGAGAGCTCGGGGCACGTGCTCGAGCTGCGATCGCTGCGGGTCGACTGTGACGGCGACGCGCTGTTGATCGAGGCGCACCCGCTCGGACCGACCTGCCACACGGGCACGAGCTCGTGCTTCTTCACGCCGGTCGAGCTGCCCGAGCCGGGCACGCGCGAGCCGATCGTGCTCGGAGAGCCTGATGACGGTCCTAGTCGCCGCTCCGCTGAGCCGAGCGTGGTCGAGCGCTTGTGGTCGACGATCCTCGCCCGCAAGGCCGGCCGCGGGATCACCAACCGCGAGGGCAAGAGCTATGTCCGCAGCCTGCTCGAGAAGGGCCCGGACGCGATCGGCGAGAAGCTGCGCGAGGAGGCCGACGAGCTGGCCCGAGCGATCGCCGGCGAGAGCGATGACCGCGTCGCCAACGAGGCCGCCGACCTGCTCTTCCATGCGCTGGTCGGCTTGGCCGCGCGCGACGTGGTGCCTTCGGCGGTCGCCGACGTGCTGCGGGCTCGCCACGGCCTCTCGGGCATCGACGAGAAGGCCAGCCGCGGCGGCTGACACACGACGCTCGATCGTCGGCGTCCGAGCGTGGTAGACGACCACCACCATGGTCGTGCTCGAGCTGCTGCTCTGGTTGGCCTTCGCCTACCTGATCGCGGCGACGCCCGTGGGGCTGATCATCGGGCGCCTGCGTGGCGTCGACCTGCGCGAGGTCGGCTCGGGGAACATCGGCGCGACCAATGCCGTGCGCGCGCTCGGTCGGCGTCTCGGCCTGCTGGTGTTCGCGCTCGACGTGGCCAAGGCAGCGATCCCGGTCGCGCTGGCCATGCGTCGGTTCGGCGAGCGCGAGCAGGGCGAGCTCTTCGTCGCCGCGATCGCTCTCGCGGCGATCCTCGGCCACATCTATCCGGTCTATCTGCGCTTTCGCGGTGGCAAGGGCGTCGCGTGTGCCTTCGGTGTGTTCTTGGTGCTCTCGCCCGCGGCGGCCCTGACCGCGCTGATGGTGTATCTGCAGACCCTGTGGCTCACGCGGATTTCCGCGGTCGGATCGTTGCTCTCTGGCTCGGTGATTCTCGGGGTCACGATCGTCGATCCGAGCGTTCCGTGGATCTACGTGGTCCTGGCCGCCGCGCTGAACGTGCTGATCTGGTGGCGCCACCGTGACAACCTCGGTCGCGTGCTCGCCCTCGCCCGCGATGCCAAGCGACGTGAAGCCGATCTGGAGCGCGATCCTTCGACATGATGCCCCACGGGGCTGAGTGAGCCGCGGGCCACCTGGAGAGGGTGGATAGGGCATGACGTTGCGCATCGATGCCGCATGGCCGAGTCCGAGCGCAGACATGCTTTTGGGGTAGGATGTCTGCGTACAGAGGTACGCTATGCACCACACGATCTACGTCGGTGGCCTCGGGCCAGACGCAACAGAGACCCAGGTGCAATCGCTCTTCGCCTCGTTTGGAGAGATCCGCGAGACACGGGTCGCCAAGCGAGAGAACGGCGAGTGCCGCGGCTTCGCCTACATTACGTTCGAGAGCGATCTGGCGGCTGCGAAGGCCCGGATTGCCCTCGACGGGCAACGTGTAGGTAATCAGGTGCTTCGAGTCGCGCCCGCGAGCTGAATTCATTGGCCCCAATGGGGGCTCGTGATTTCGGCGCTCGGCCACATGGACCGATGCAACCTCGGTGGACGGCTGGCGTCGCAGCGTTCACGATGAAGGTCGTGCGTGCGCGCGCTAGGTCGCTCCCCGTCTTGTTGCTCGGCTCGTTGCTCGGTGTGGCCGGAACTCTCACCGTGCAGCACCTCGTCTCGACCGCCGAAGCTGGCCGACCCGGGATCAAGCACCTCGATCGCGAGGAGTTCCACGCCGCGCTCGACGTCGTGCTCGATCGCCACGTCGATCCCGTCGACGCCCGCACCTTGATGGCTAACGGCCTCAAGCACATGGTCGCGGGCCTCGATCCGCACAGCCACTACCTCACCGCCGACGAGCGCGAGCTGGCCCGCAAGCGGGCCAAGCAAGGCGCCGAAGCAGGGATGGTGGTGATGCTCGGCGAGAGCGACGAAGGCCACACGATCGTCGAGGTGCTCGCGGTCGATCCAGGCGGTCCTGCCGAGCAGGCCAAGCTCGGGCCCGGCGACACGATCCTCGCGATCCGCGGTCGATCGAGCGGCGATCTGCTCAGCCACGCGGAGGCCGAGATCCTGCTCGCGGGTTCGGAAGGTGAGCGGATCGAGCTCGAGGTCTTGCGAGCCGGCCACACGCGATCCGAGCGGATCGAGCTCGAGCTGGCCAAGCCCGGGATCGACAAGCTGGTCAGCGTCGAGCTCGACTCGCTCGCGGGTCACTCGATCGCACGGGTCGTGCTCCGCAGCTTCCGTCCGGGCGTGGGCGAGCTGGTCAAGCAGGAGATGGCCGAGCTGCGCCGCTCGGCTGGGCGCGGCGGGTTGGCTGGGATCGTGCTCGATCTGCGCGGTAACCCGGGCGGCTCCGTCGACGAGGCGGTCGTGATCGCGGACCTGTTCATCGACG
Source organism: uncultured Myxococcales bacterium (assembly GCA_965649595.1). Taxonomy (GTDB): domain Bacteria; phylum Myxococcota_A; class Polyangia; order Nannocystales; family Nannocystaceae; genus Plesiocystis. The sequence continues at coordinate 3,645 of CBFGLP010001080.1, forward strand.
AAGGGGTGCTCACGCGCACGCGCGGGCGCGACGGTCGGATCCTGCGCGAAGAGAAGGCGACCGCGGCGGGCAGCGACACGACCACGCCCTTGGTCGTGCTGCAGGATCGTCGCTCGGCCTCAGCCGCCGAGCTGCTCGCGGTCGCGCTGCAAGATCACGGACGCGCGACGATCGTCGGTGAGCGCAGCTTCGGTAAGGGCACCGTGCAAGAGCAGATCGGCATCGCCGATGGCTCGCTCTTGACCTTGACGATCGCTCGCTACTTCTCGCCGAACGATCGCGCGATCGATGGCCGAGGTGTCGAGCCGGACGTCGAGCTCGCGGACACCTCGGACACGGCGGTCCTCCACGCGGCCAAGCATCAGGTCGTTCGGATGGTGGCAGCGAGCCCTTGAGGGCTTTTTGGCCCCCCGCAGCCACCGTGCACCCTGCCTTGCTTGGCCCCCACAGCGGCCGTGCACCCTGCCACGCACGGCCGCTTCGCGGCCGCGAGATCGCTGCGCGATCTCGGTGGGCTGGTTCGCGTTTTGCGCTCGCTTGTCCCCACAGGCAGCTCGAGATTCGGCCGCAAATTGGGTGGCGACACTATCCTACATGTAGGATGAGGGCGTACTCACCGAGGACCAAGCCATGCAATCGACTGCTCGCACTCCCCTTCGCGTGTTGCCCCTCCCCCGTCCCGGACGCCGCGTCGTCGAGCGTCGCCAGCAGCGTTCGCAGAGTAGTGCGGACGCCCTCGAGCTCGCGCTGACGGGCGCGGCCGAGCGTGGGGGTCTCGACGCGGTCCTGATCGCGGACGACTGCGGAATGCTCGTTTGCCACAGCCGGACCGAGCTCGATCTCGAGATGCTGGCAGCAGTCACCCCGATCGTCGCTCGCGGTCGCGCCAAGGCCAACATCAAGCGCAACGGGCAAGCGCGCGAGCTGACCGTCAAGACCATCAAGGTGCTGGACGAGACGCTGCACGTGGCGGCGCTCGGAGCCGACGTGTCGGCGCGCGCCTTGGGGCTGATGCGGAGCGTCGCTGCGGCGCGGCGGATCCTGGGCTGACTGGGCTGACTGGGCTGACTGGGCTGGCTCGGCAGGCCAAGGGCTCGACGACCTTTGTCAGCCCCACGGTCGCTGAACTATCTTCCCGCGTAGCGACAGACCTTCGTCAGTCCCACCGGGCCTGAATTTTGCGCAACAAACGAAGTCCGGCCACCATCGTGGGGCCGGCCCAACCCACTGACAGGCACTACCTTTGGCGGAACCGACGCGAACCGTTACACTCGCCCGCATGGCCGTCGAGCCCGCGGAAGCCGAAGAGATCCGCAACCATCTGCTCAACTACACGGGTTGGGACAAGGTTCCCGATGACGTGATGAAGGTGTTCTGCGAGAGCGCCACGCGGATCGAGCTCAAGCGCAAGCGGCCGCTCTTTCGGCGGGACGATCCGGGTCCGGGCTTGTTCCTGGTCCGCTCGGGCGAGTTCAAGCTCAGCCTGATCTCGTCCGAAGGCCGCGAGCAGATCCTCTACCTCGCTGGCACCGGCAAGCTGATCGGTGAGGGCTTCTTGCCCAACGATGTCCGCTGCGCGGCCTCGGCCTTCGCGATGAGCGACGGCGAGGTCTGGCGGTTCGACAGCGACGACGTGATCCGCCTGATCGCTCGCTCGGAGGCGATGGCGTTCGCGTTGATGCGGCACATGGCGTTCCGGGCCAACCGCTTGATCGATCTGATCCTCGACCTCTCGCTGCGCTCGGTGCAGCGGCGCCTGGCCAGCTTCCTCTACATGCTGGCCATGCGAGGCGGCGCGGAGCAGGGCAAGCCGCACATCATCCCGCGCGCGCTCGACATGAACACCGTCGCGGCGCGGCTCGGGACCGTGCGTGAGGAGATCTCGCGGGCGCTCAATCGGATGCAGCGCGAAGGCATCCTCAAGCTGAGTCGGCAGGAGATCGTGGTCCTCGATCTGGCGGCCCTCGAGGCCGTGACCTACGAGTGAAGTCGAGGGATCGCGGCGTGCGAGCGCGGATCGGTAGCCTGGGGCTCGCGCTCGCGCTGGGGCTCGTGCCCGCGTGCAAGGGCGAAGCGGATCCCGATCCCACCTCGCTCGCGGCGATCGAGGCTCAAGGTCCTCCGCACACGTCCGACTGTCGCTCGTGGAAGGACAGCGAGCTCGAGGGGCTGCCAGCCCTGCCGGAGGGCAAGCACGTCGAGGCGTTCGAGCAGGTCTGGCGGGTCGTCGGTCGCAAGCACTACGACCCGACGCTCGCGTGCCTCGATTGGGTAAGGCTGCGCGAGATCTACGGCAACAAGGTCGCCGAGGCGGGTGACGACGCCGAGGCGGCCTACGTGGTGATCAACGAGCTGCTCGGGTTGCTCGGGCAGAGCCACCTCCACGCGACGCCGCCCTCGTCGGGCATCAGCAAGCGCGCGCGCTCGAGCGGGCCGGCCTCGGTCCCGCTCGCGGTCCGCTGGCTCCCGCTCGCGCCGGGCTCGAACGAGCGGGCGATCGTGGTCGTCGATCCGGCGGTCGAGGGGCACGAGAGCGGAATTCCACGCGGCGCGGTGCTGACCGAGATCGACGGCGAGCCGGTCGAGGCGTTGGTCACCGAGCTGGTCGCCGCGGTCGGGGGGAAGCCGTCGAGTCGGCCGCCCGCGACCGAGGGGGCCCGGCCGAGCGAGACCACCTTCACGGTCCTGCGCGGGCTGGCCAGCGCGCTCAGCTGCCCGAAGGAAGGCCGCAAGACGATCGCGTTCGAGGATCCGAGCGCAGGCGATGCCTCGCGTAGCCTCGAGGTCGAGTGCTTCATGCCCGAGGGCGAGCGGGTCTCGTTCGGCAACCTCCGCGAGCTGCCCACGCGCGTCGCCTCGCGGCTCGAGACCGCCGAGGGCCAGCCGGCGATCGGCTACCTCGCGTTCAACATCTGGATGCTGCCGATGCTCCCGCGCATCGAAGGAGCAGTCGCAGAGCTGCGCGCGGCGGGCATGCAGGGGTTGATCATCGATCTGCGCGGCAACCCGGGCGGCGTCGGGGCGATGTCAATCCCGGTCGCGCGCCTGCTCCTCGATCAGCCGGGGAGCCTCGGCCGCATGCAGATGCGCGAGTTCGATCAGGAGTTCGAGGTCGAGGCCAACCCCGACGCCTTCACCGGTCCGGTTGCGATCCTGATCGACGAAGGCACGGTGAGCACCTCGGAGATCTTTGCGATCGGGCTGCGCGACCTCGGTCGAGTCACGATCGTCGGCGCGGGCTCGAGCGCCGGGATGGCGTTGCCATCGATGATCGAGACGCTGCCCGATGGCGGGCTGATCCAGTACGTCGTCGGCGACTATCGCAGCGGCAAGGGCAAGGTCGCCGAGGGGACAGGCGTCGCGCCGCAGCTGCTGGTCGAGGAGACGCGGGCCGACCACCTCGCGGGCCGCGATCCAGTGCTCGACGCCGCGCTCGCCCGCGTGCGCGAGCAGGCGCTCGAACGAGCCAGCGCGCCCGCTCCAAGCGAGCCAGCGCCGGCCGGATCGGCCCCTCCGAGCGAGCCAGCGCCGAGCGCCCAACCTGGCTCCGCGCCCTCGCCCTGATCCCTTTCCCGCGCCTCGCCTGCTACGACTACGCCGCTCGAGCGCCTGCGCGGAACAACTCCGCCCCCGAGCGCGCTCGGATCTTCGCCAACCGACATGCGCAGTTCGACCAAGCCCCGTGTCCTCGCCCTGATCTCGACGTTGGTCGCGACGCTCGTGCTCTCGACGAGCGCCTGTAGCACCCGCGACACCGCCGACAACGAGCCGACCAGCCCGAGCAAGCGCGAGGCGAGCGAGAAGGTCGATGCGGCCGAGGGCGAGACCAAGCCGGCGTCCAATTTGCCCGCGGCCGCAGACCTGCTCGCGCGCCACGTCGAGGCGGCCGGCGGAGCGGCCAAGATCGCCGAGTTCGAGAGCATCTACGCCGAGAGCAGCGTCGACACCGGCGAGGCCAAGCTCAAAGGGACGGGCAAGCTGTGGTGGGTGCCGGGCAAGTTCTACGTCGAGGAGGAGATCGAGGGCGTCGGCCCGAGCCGCGCTGGCTACGACGGCACCACGGTCTGGACCGAGGACCCGATCAACAAGCTGCGCAAGCTCGAAGGACGCGAGGCCGCGAGCTTCATCCAGGGCGAGGCCAGCATGTTCCCCGCCCACGACTGGCAGCGCTACTACTCCTCGGCCGAGACGATCGGCTCGGTCGAGATCGACGGACGCAAGATCTGGGAGGTCGTGCTTCACTCGAAGGACGGCCCCGACATGACGCTCGGCCTCGACGCCGAGACCGGCCTGATCCGCCACTTCAAGACCAAGCAGATCGTCCAGGGCGGCGAGATCCCGGTCGAGAGCGTGGTCACCGAGTACCGCGAGGTGTCCGGCTACAAGTTCGCGTTCGCCCAGCGCAGCTCGCTGGCGGGCTTGCTCGAGCTGACCGAGACCACGACCAAGCTCGAGATCAACGTGCCGGTCGACGAGAGCAAGTTCTCCTACCCGACCTCGCACGAGGTGGTGCCGGCGACCCCGAGCGAGCAGCCGCCGGTGGTGGTGCCGAGCGAGGGCGCTGGCACGGACGCTCCGGCCAAGTAGCCCGGGCGCCCGACCACATCGACTCGACCGCTGTCGCTCAGGCGCTCAGCTGGGCCTTGAGCGACTCGACGGCTGCCTTCAGATCCGGCTCTTCGTCCTGCAGGCTCTCGATCCGCTTGCAGGCGTTGATCACCGTCGAGTGGTCCTTGCCGCCGAAGCGGGTGCCGATCTCCGGGAAGCTCGAGCCGGTCAGCTGACGGCACAAGTACATCGCGACCATCCGCGGCCGCGCGATGCCCTTGTGTCGCCGCTTGCCCTTGAGGTCGGTGATCCGGACCGAGAAGTAGACCGCGACGGCCTTTTGGACCGCGTCGATCGTGATCGGCGGCCGCTCGCTCGCGCCTTGCTTGCCGAGCAGCTCGCGGACGAACTTCTCGTCGAGCGGGAGCCCGCGCAGCTGGGCGAAGGTGGTCGCGCGCAGCAGGGCACCCTCCAGCTCGCGCACGTTGGAGCGGACAAGCTCGGCGATCGTCAGCGCGACCTCGGGTGAGAGATCGATGCAGTCGCGCTCGGCCTTGGCCTGCAAGATCGCGATGCGGGTCTCGAGGTCTGGCGCCTGCACGTCGGCGACCAGGCCCCAGTTCAACCGCGAGGTCAGCCGCTCCTCCATGCCCGCCATGTCCCCCGGAACGCGGTCGGCGGTCACGACGATCTGCTTGCCGGCCTCGTAGAGCGCGTTGAACACGTGGAAGAACTCGTCCATCGTGCGGTCGCGGCCGGCGATGAACTGGATGTCGTCGATCAGTAGACAGTCGCAGTCTCGCCGGTAGCGAGCGCGGAACTGGTCGAACTCGTTGTGCCGCACCGCGGTCACGAACTCGTTCATGAACTGCTCGGCGCTGAGGACCACGATGCGCAGGCTCGGATCCTTGCGGTGCAGCTCGTGGCCGACCCCGTGCAGCAGGTGAGTCTTGCCGAGCCCGACGCCGCCATAGATGAAGAGCGGGTTGAAGCGGGTGCCCGGCTCGTCGGCGGCGGCCATCGCCGCCGACGCGGCCAGCTCGTTGCACGCGCCCTTGATGAACGACTCGAACCGGTAGCGCGGGTGGAGCCCCGTCGGGAGCGGATGCCGGGGTCCCGAGCGGAGCTCGTCGACCGTCACCATCGGCGGCGTGTGAGCGGGGCGGCGCTCGCTCGTGGGCTCGAGCTCCGCGAGGAGGTCGCCCCCGCTCGAGGCGCTCGCCCGGAACTCGCCGACCGGCTGAGCTCGCCCTGCTGACCCTTCGGACCGGGCAGACTCGCTCGGCTCGGGCTCGTCGACGACCTCGATGGCGACTCGAAAGCTCTTGTCGTGTCGCGCCGCGAGCTCGTCGAGCACGCAGTCGAGGTAGTGCGTCTCGAACCACTCCTTCAGGAAGCGGTTCGGCGCGCGCAGGTGGAGCAGGTCACCGTCGACCTCCGTCAGGCGGATCGGTCGCAGCCACATGTCGAAGGTCTGCTTGTCGAGTCGTGGTTCGAGCCCGTGCAGTGCCTCGCTCCAGATGTCCGCCATGTGCCTCCTGTCCACAGCCAAGCCGTCGGCTGTGGAAAACGTGGAAGTCCGCGAAGTCATTGGGAAAAATCCGCGGCAAGGAAAACCTGTCCACAGGTCGGGGATCGCTGGGGATTACCACTTGGGCCTCGGCCCTGGGGGCTGCCTACCTGCGATCCATCACCTCGAGGGTGTCCGTCTGTGCCTTTCGCCCACGCCGCGACCGTTTCGGGCTGCTCTGCCCTTTGGCTCTGCCCTTTGGCTCGGACGGGCCGACCAAGACCTTCGTCAACGGGTAGGCTGACGGGGCTCGGCACCACCGCGGCGGGTCTGGGGTTGTACTCACCGCCGAGGGAGGGGCGCAAGTACCGGCGTCCGCGCATCCGGCAAATGTTCGAGATCACTGGATTTTTTTGATCGATACCGCGCACCGGGGGACCTGCGACGGTCCTGAAACCATCCGGTCACGCGCTCGATCACCGGAAGATCATTGATCAATTCTCGATCGCTCGGACGCCCGGGTCGACCCGCCCGGCAAGAGCAGCGAGTTTGCGGCTCGCCGTGCTCGCAAGTCGGCTTGGGAAGCCGGTTTGCGAGCGCGACTCAAAGTATGATCTGAGCCGAGAGCAGCGTGGTTGGGCACCGGGGATGTTCCATGGTGCTGTGGAGCGTTTCACGGATCAGTGCCCGATTCGGGCCTCGCACGCGGGGTTCGCAGACGCAGTGGCACGGCTCTGCGGCCGCCGATCCGAGCTTCGAGAGAGATCTCGAAGCACGATCTCGCACGTACGCCCAGTTCTCGGGATCACCGTGGATTCCGAGATCGACCTTGGCCCCCCGTTTGACATGGGCTGGCCCCGCTGCTATCGATCCGGCCCCTTCGCGCCCCAAAGCGCAGCAAACGGGCGTTTCGAGCCCGAGCCAGGGAGTCCCGCCGTGACCAAGCGTACCTTTCAACCCCACAATCTCCGCCGGGTGCGGACCCATGGCTTCCGTGCCCGCATGGCTACTCGCAACGGCCGCAAGGTGCTCTCCAACCGTCGTAAGGTCGGCCGCAAGCGTCTGACCGTCAGCCGCGGCGGCAAGTGATTCAGGCGCCTCTCGATCGACCTTCGGATCGAGAGGCTCGTCCCCAGAAGGATTGAGCTCGACGTGCGACCGCAGGGATTCCCGGCTCGGCTGCGACTGAAGCGGCGGCGGGATTTCCTGCGAGTCCAGCAGCGCGGGCACAAGCACCACGTTCGCAACTTCTTGGTCTTCGTCGCCGCGCGCGAGCCGGAAGCCCAATCGACCCCGACGAGCGCCTCGGGCAGCCCGAGCGATCCGGCGGAGCTGCCGACCCGCCTCGGGATCACCGTCACGCGCAAGGTCGGCAACGCGGTTGTCCGCAATCGCATCAAGCGACTGGTCCGCGAGGTGTTTCGGCGCCATCGTGGTCGGGTGCCGACGGGCCTCGACATAGTCTGGGTCGCCAAGCAGCAGGCGGCCGAGGTCGCCTTCGCCGACGTGCTCGCGGACTTCGAGGCGCTCGTGGCTCGCTCGCTCGCGCCGGCTCGAGGAGGGTCCTCGGCCCGTGGCCGGACTGCTCGCGGCCGCGATGACCGAGGGCGAGGCGGCCGCGACGATCGAGGTGATGCGTGACGATCCGGTCAGGGCTCGGCGTGCTGGTCCGGGTGCCGAGCACGCTCGCGATCGGCCTCGTTCGTCTCTACCAAGTCACGCTCTCGCCCCTGCTCGGTCCGCGCTGTCGCTTCATGCCGAGCTGTTCGCACTACGCCTGTGCATGCCTGCGCAACCACGGGCTCGTGCGCGGCAGTTGGCTCACGCTGCGCAGGCTCTCGCGCTGTCATCCCTGGCATCCGGGCGGCTATGATCCGCCGCCCCTGCCTGCGTCGAGCGAGGTCGGTCATGACCACTAGCGCGACGCCTCGAGGCGCGACCCAGTCGGGCTCGGCCGAGGGCAGCGGAACCAGCCTCGTCATGTCTCGCACGCACAATCGACGCGCCGCAAAGGGCTCGCGCGGTCCGGAGGCCGCCCGATGAAGATGCAATATCGGGTCGCGCTGGCGGTCCTGCTCTCGGTCGCGATCTGGATCGTCTACGGCATCCTGTTCCCGCCGCCGCCACCGACCGAGACGGAGGGAGACGCCGAAGGCGAGGTCGCCAGCGAAGCGGGCGAAGACAAGGCCGACGAAGCGGTCGCGAGCAAGCCCGAGACGATCGAGCAAGCCGAGTTGGCCGCCCGCGGCCAAGGGGCCGAGCCCGCCGCCCCGGTCGCGCCCGATGGCACCGCGATCGAGCTCGTCGAGCACCGCATCGCCAACGATCGCGTCGCGCTGACCCTGAGCAACGGCCCCGAAGGACTGATCGAGGGCGTCGAGCCGCTCGACGAGCAGTTCCAGGACGCCGAGGGCAAGGGCCTCGACTTCCTGCTCCTCCAAGGTCTAGAGGGCGGCACGCTCGATCTCGGCTTCGTGCCCGGCGAGACCGACTTCGCCTGGGCGAGCCAGCGCGGACAGGTCGTCGAGAAGGACGATCGCAACATCACGATCAGCCGGCGCCAAGGCGACGTCGAGGTCGTCGAGTCGCTGATGCTGCTCGACGCGTACGAGCTGCGCTACGACGTCGTCGTCCGCAACCATCGCAAGGAAGGCGCGCTGCGCCACCGGCTCGCGCTGATCAGCCGCATGGGCCTCGGCGCCGAGCAGAGCCGCTACGACATCCATCGCGCGCTGTGCCGCACGCCCGAGGATCTCGAGGACTTCGACTACGACGACGTCGAGGAAGAGGACGAGAAGATCAAGGGCGGGGTCGACTGGTTCGCGCTCGACAGCAAGTACTTCGTCCAGGCGATCATCCCGACCGAGCGCTTCAGCGGCTGCGAGGTCAGCAGCGACGACACCGGGACCATGCTGGTCAACACCGGCATCGGCCGCGAGGTCTCGCTCGGGCCCGGCGAGCAGCAGCGCTACAGCTTCGCGCTCTTCATCGGCGCCAAGCAGGACAACCTGCTCGAGGCGTTCCCGGCCAGCGAGCGGCTCGCCGACGCCCCCGACATCGACCTCGGCGAGTCGATCGACTGGGGCTGGTTCGGCGGGATGTCGAAGTTCCTCGGCACGATGATGCTCGACCTGCTGCGCTGGTTCTATCAGCTGACCGGCATCTGGGGCGTCGCGATCATCCTGCTGACGGTGGTCGTCAAGCTCGTGCTGCTGCCGCTGACGATCAAGCAGTACAGGGCCCAGCGCCGGCTCAAGGAGATCAACCCCGAGCTCCAGAAGCTGCGCGAGAAGTACAAGGACGACAAGCTCAAGCTGCAGCAGGAGATGCAGGCGCTCTTCCAGCGGACCGGCGCCAACCCGCTGTCCGGCTGCGTGCCCTTGCTGATCCAGTTCCCGGTCTGGATCGCCCTCTACGCGATGCTCGGGGCCGTGGTCGACCTCTACCACGAGCCCTTCTTGTGGCTGCCGGATCTCACTCAGCCCGACCCCTGGTTCATCCTCCCGATCGGAATGGGCGTGCTGATGTACGTCCAGACCACGATGAGCCCCAGCACCGGCGACGAAGCGCAGATGAAGATGATGCGCTGGATGATGCCGGGCATCTTCGTGGTGATGATGCTCTTCCTGCCTTCGGGTCTGGGGGTGTACATCTTCGCCAACATCGTGCTGTCACTGATCCAGAGCGCGATCCAGCTGCGGATCCCGTCCGACGCCGCGACAACTGCCGCCGCGACCGAGTCGACCAAGGCCGCCGACAAGCCCGGCAAGGGCAAGGGCGGCAGCCAAAAGCCCGGCAAGGGCAAGTGACCTGATCTTCCGAGCTCGGCCCGGGCCGATGGGCCGAGCTCAAACCACCCGAGGTGGCCATGTTGCAAGAGAACACCCGCAAGGAATCCGACGACCTCGAGCAGCGCATCAGCAAGGCGGTGCCAGTGGTCCGCTCTTTCCTCGAGACGGTGCTGGGCCTGCTCGGCGTCGAGGTCGAGGTCGACATCGACATCGAGGAGGACGGCCTCCACTGTGACCTCAACACCGGCGAGGAGGAGGGCGGTCTGCTGATCGGCCGTCATGGCGCGACCCTCGATGCGCTGCAGTACCTGACCCTGCGCGTGCTCCAAGCCGAGGGTCTCGGCCGCATGCGGATCACCCTCGACGTCGGCGGCTACCGAAACCGACGCGAGAAGGTGCTCAAGGAGCTGGCCCAGTCGGTCGCCAAGAAGGTGCTCGACACCGGCAAGCCCTATCACTTCGAGCCGATGAGCGCGATGGAGCGTCGGGTCGTGCACATGACCGTGACCGAGATCGGCGGGCTACGGACCGAGTCCGAGGGCGAAGGCAAGCGTCGCCACGTGGTCGTGTTCCGGGATTGATCGCGGGGAGCTCGTGCACGCGCGGGCACTCGCGCGTGCACGAGATCAGCGGGATGGTGGTTGCTCAGCGATCGACGCTCGTGGGTGTCGCGACCGGCACGCCCGACGGTGGTGTGGCGATCATCCGGATCAGCGGTCCCCGAGCGCGGGTGCTCGGCGACGCGCTGCTGGTCGGCGGGCTTCCTCCCGCGCGAACCTTGGCGCTGCGCGAGCTGAGGTTGGGTGAGGGCGTCGGCGAGTCGATCCTCGCCGTGCTGATGCCAGGCCCGCGCTCGTTCACCGGTGAGGACGTGGTCGAGCTGCACGTGCACGCGGGCGAGCGCAACGTCTCGTCCGTGCTCGAGCGGGTGCTCGAGGTCGGCGCGTCGCTCGATGGTGAAGGGCCGAAGACCGTCTTCATGGGTCCCGCGAGCCCCCTGCCCGACCCTCCGCCAACTCGCGGGACCGTCCCCGCTGGTCCCGGCGACTTCACCCGGCGCGCGTTCGAGAACGGCCGGCTGACGCTCGATCAAGCCGAGGGCATCGCCGCGCTGATCGGCGCGCGGACCCAGGCGGCCCTCGACCACGCGCGGCGCCTCGTCGCAGGCGAGCTCGGCCGCGAGGTCGAGCAGGTCCGCGGCGAGCTCGAGCGGCTGCGGATCGAGATCGAGGCGAACCTGGACTTTCCGGAGGACGTCGCGGCGGCGGACGAGGGCCGATGGTTAGCCGAGGTCGTGCGCCTGCGCGGCGCCGTGGACGGGTGGTTGGTGAGGTTCGAGCGAGGACGACGGGCCCGAAGCCGCGCTCGGGTTGCGATCGCTGGCCCGCCCAACGCGGGCAAGAGCGCGCTGCTCAACGCGCTGCTCGGGCGCCGACGCGCGCTGGTGTCCGAGCAGGCCGGCACGACCCGGGACTTCGTCGAGGCCGAGCTGCGGATCGGCGCGCGCGAGCTGGTGCTGGTGGACACGGCGGGGCTGCGCGAGAGCGAGGACCCGCTCGAGCGGGCCGGGGTCGAGCTGGGCCGCGAGCAGATCGAGGGAGCCGAGCTGATCGTCTGGGTCGAGGGGGCCGATCAGCCCGAGCAGCCGCAGTGGACACGCGAGCGCGAGCAGATCGAGGCTTCGGGCGCGGCGCTGCTCTGCGTCGAGAACAAGCGTGACCTCGGCTCGCGGCGGCCTGCATGGTTGGGCGTCAGCGCGAGCTCGGGCGCGGGGCTCGATGCGCTCGGCGACGCGATCGTGAGGGCGCTCGGTGAGGTCGACGAGGGCTGGATCGGTCTCGCGCGGCACCGTGATCGCGCCCAGGAGACCGTCGCTGCGTTGGTCGAGGCCGAAGAGCAGCTCCGCGCCGGGCTGGGCCTGGAGCTGGTCGCGTTCTCGCTCGCGCTCGGGCAGCGGCGCTTGGGGGAGATCACCGGGCACACGGGGCTCGGGCCGGTCGGCGCCGAGGTGCTCGACGCGATCTTCTCCCGGTTTTGCATCGGCAAGTGAGTCGAGCGGAGACGATGTGGTCAGTGAGGGTCAGGGCTGACGGCGGTCGCGGGGCGGACGAGGCCATTGGCGATGCAGTCGAGCTTGGCGCATAGCGAGAATAGGGCCAGGGGGATGCGGTAAACGACGAGCATGCTGGATCCTCGCCGAGGAGTGATCGACAGCGAGGGTTTGGTTCAGCAAAATCGTTCGCTCGTGCAATGGACCATCGTGCGTCTGTCGAAATCGCCATCAGGCGAGAATGGCCCCATCACGAAAGGCGAGATGTCGATATTCGAGCCGCAAAGCGCCGAGCCGCGCTGCGCCACATTGCATCCACCCCCGGCCGATCGCCATCATCCGGACCTGCGACCTTCGAATAGAGCGCACGCGCGACGTCTCGATCGCCAAACAGATGCTGCACCCGAGCCTCGAAGTACATCGCTTCGAGCTCCGTGCTCGTCTGTCCCACCGCGAAATCAGGGCTCACGAGCGCCTGCTTCCAAGCGATCGCCGGCTCGACCTCGATCGCCCAGATCCGCGACGCCCAGCGATAGTCACGAGCGCTCCCCGGCGGCTCCCCCGGCGGCCGCCCACGTCGCTCGTGCTCGCGATCCCGCTCGATCGCCCGCGCGTGCACCTCGTCGAGCGTCGCCAAATCCTTCACCCTTGCCCCCAACACGAAGGGCGGCAGCTCCGAGTACCCGTCGACGAGCACGGCCTCGTCCACCCCGGGCACCCGCGGCAGCCGAACCAGCCGGTGATTGTCCAGCCGAATCAGCTCCGCCCGCGTCCACCCTCCGAGCACCAGCGCCAGCAGGTGCGCATGCCCGTCGCAGTTGACGAGCCCGCGAATGAGCCGCGACGCCGTGCCCTCGACGAAGTAGGGCTCGCGTGCCTTGGCGAACCAGCGCCGCCCGCCCGCGAAGCTCATCTCGATCGGCGTGAGCAGAGCTTGCCCGACCAAGGCGCACGCTCGCTCGATCCAGGCTCGGGGTCGGTCGACGTCGAGCGGCCCCAGCTCTGCCCGGGCTCGCTCGGCCCATGCACGCACGAGCGCACGTCCGACTGCCAGCGCTCGCTCGGCGTCGTCGCGCGCGAGCGCGTCGAGCCATGGTCGATAGTCGGGGCCCTCGATACCGCGCAGGTAGTCTCGCTGACAGCGGGCGAGCCAGAGCGCGGCGGTCAGCGGACGGATTCCGTCGGGGAGCTCGTTCGAGCGTCGGGGAAAACCAAACAGGCGCACGTGTGAACATCATGCCAGCGGTTTGGGTGCGCGCGTTTGGAGCGGCGATCCTTGCTCGAGCAACGAGTGGCCGATTGATGCTCGTTGGCGTTCTCGACCAGCCCGGGTGGGTGACGAGGTCAGCGGCGCCGCGAGACGATCGTGTTCGCAATCTCGACGATCAGCTCGAGGTCGCGTGGGTCCGCGTGATGCGTCAGCGCAGCTAGGCGCGCGCGATGGGACAGCTCGACCGGCCCCGACTGGGCTTCGGCGTTGGGCTCGGGGAGCAGCTCGCTGACCGCCGCGCCGAGCCCATCGGCGATCCGCAGCAAGGTGCGCAAGCCGGGGCTCTGGTAGTGGCCGTTCTCGAGCCGCGAGACCATGTCGGTCGCGATCCCTGCCGCTTCGGCGGCTTGCTTTTGCGTCATGCCTCGCTGCTCGCGGGCTGAGCGAAGCCGGCGTCCGAGCTCGAGCATGTAATGCCGCTCGAAGGCCTCGCGATCACGGCCCCGGTCGCCTTCGGGTTCGCGTGCTTGCTCGTGCTCGGCATCATCGAGCTCGCTTTCCACGATGGTTGAATCGCCGACACTGCACGGGGGCGCAAGGGCTTTGTCGTGCCCTGAGCGCGCGGCCGGGCCGCGAGCGAGCGTCGTGTCGACTGATGTTCGAGGACGATCTGTCGAGCTCGCTCTGTGGCTCCGCTCTTCGGGTCGCGAGCGAGCGTGATCGTCGGTGGTGATCCCGACACGTGGCAGAAGTCGACACGAAATATGGCTTGGCGCGCCATGTCGCTCAGCGCTGATCGAGCGCGGCATCGCAGGGTTGGGGCTGGTGGTCTGGTGGTTGATGAAGGAGATCCATCGCGCACGAACGCCATGAGGCGTGCTGATCCCGTCGACGAGCTGCGATCGTTTGGAGAAGTTGGTCGGGGCTGGTGAGCAGTGCGCTAAGTCTCGCCATCGCCGCGAGCGTGCTCTCGGTTCTGCAGCTCCCAACCGCGCGTCGGTGACCGACTTCGCTAGGCTCGTGAAATAGCAGCGCCCGCTGTCGGTCTGGAGCCGCCGCCTTGTTCGACTGGAGAAGCCCGAGCATCGAATCCTTCTCGACCTCGTGGTCGATCGAGGAGGCACGTTGGCGAGCCTGATCGGGCTGCTGCTCGTGCCGATCGTAGTCGGTGGCGTGGCGTTCGTGGTCTGGCATCACACGATCACGTGGCGGGAGTTCGGGCTACAGCTCTTCGTCACGCTCGCGCTCTTGGTCGGCTGCTGGGCGTTCGCATGGCATCGCTCGACCCAGGCGATCGAGCACTTCGGTGGCCGTGTCGTCGACAAGCGGTCGGGCACGCAGGCTTGCTGCCATTGCGAGTCGGACTGCCAGCGACGCAATCGCAACGGCGTGTGCGTGCGATCCAGGCAGCGATGCTCGCACGCGCACGACTACTGGTGGTCGCTGTCGATCTCCACCTCGACCAGCGGCGAGGCGAACGTCCAGCTGGGCGAGGAGTGCTTGGACGCGCCCTACCACTCCGCCGGTTGGTCGAGGGTCGGCGTGGGAGATCCGGTCGTGGTCCCGCACGAGTACACCGACTACCTCGCGGGGGATCGGAACAGCCTGGTGCGACGGCAAGGGACCACCGCCCAGGTCGAGCCCTACCTCGATCGGATCCCGCCCTTCCCCCGCATCCACGACGAGCTCTTCGTCCAAGAGGTGGTTGCTGACGGCGTCGTGATCCCGCACGGCTGGCAGCGGGAGATCGCCGAGATCAACGCCGACCTCGGACCGCGCAAGCAAGTCGATCTCACCGTGCTGCTGACCTCGGCCGATGATCCCAACTACGCGCTCGCGGTCGAGAGCGTGTGGGGCTTGCAGCCCAAGAACGCGCTGCACCTGATCCTCGGAGCGCCGGATGGACGGACGATCGCGTGGGCCCGGGTCGTGACGCTCAGCAACGTCGAGCTGCTCGAGGTCAGCCTACGCGAGGGCCTCGAGGGGCGGCAGCTCGACGACCCAACGCTGCTCTCGTTCGTGCGTCAGGAGCTCGACGCGAAGTTCGAGCGCACGCCGATGGCCGAGTTCGCGTACCTCGCTGGCGCAGCGGCGCCGAGCGGAGCGTGGTTGATCGGGCTCTACTCGCTGGCGCTGGTCCTCTCGCTGGGTCTGTCGTGGCTGATGCACCGCCTCGATGTCTCGCGTGCGGGCGTCCGGCGGGGGCTCCGGGGCGCCGGTCGGGCGGGGATCCGCTGGGCATTCGGTCGGCCCGAGCGCAGCGCGCTGAGGGACCTCCGATCTCGCCGATTGGAAGCGGGCCGGCTTCGCAGGATGCTGCGCTGGCTCTGGAACCGAATTCATTGACTGACCCTACCAACCCACGAACCTGCAATCCTTCGCTCGAGCGCCGAACATGTCCAGGTACAAATCCGACCACCGAAATGAAGCCAAGCGACGATTTTGGCTGATCGCGGGCCTAGTATTGCTGGTGCTCGTGATCGCCCCGATCGTCGGGTTCATCCGCTTTTACAATCGCGCCACGATGCTCGAGAATGCCGTGCTCGCGCAGCACGAGTCGAATCAGGTCGCCTACTCCAACATGTTCTTGATGGTCAAGGAGGTCGCCCAGGTCCCCGATAATTACGCCGAGGAGTTCAAGGATCTATTGGCTATCGAGACTGGCGGTAAGTTCGGGGAGGGCGGCTCGAAGGCGATCGCACAATGGTTCACCGAGCGCGACCTTCGGATCCCGCCGGAGCTGCACGGCCGTGTGCAGGACGTGATCGAGGCCAACCGCAACGAGTTTCGGCGCGGGCAGGATCTGCTGCTCGACAAGCAGCGGGCCTATCGCGACCACCTCAACCGGCTCAGCGGTCGGATTTTTGCGAGCATCTCGGGCCACCCCAAGCCGATCGCGGGCGAGTACGCACCGATCGTCGATGCCGACGGTGATGGGCGGCTGACCGTGCTCGACTATCGCCCGGTCAACGCGGCGCGGACCCAGGAGGTGTTCCAGAGGGGCCGCGAGGACGGCCCGATCCAGGTGTTCGAGTGAGCGCGAGCGGCTGACTCAGTCGGCGATCGGCCCGTCACCGCTGAACGCCATGCGCCGGGTCTCGAGCACTCGCAGGCGGTCGCGCAGCTTGGCGGCCTCCTCGTAGCGCAGCTCCTTGGCGAGCGCTTGCATCTGCGACTCGAGCTCGCGGATTCGATCCGCGAGCTCCTCGGGCAGCAGATCCTCGTCGCGCAGCGCATCGACGCCGACCGGCAGCGCCTGCTTGCTCGGGCCCTTGCCCTTGCCCTTGCCGATCGCGGCTCCGGGGGTCGGTCGCTCCTGCTCGAGCGGCGTGATCTTGGCTCGCGTCGACTTGGGCACGATGCCGTGCTCTTGATTGTAGGCCTGCTGGATCGCGCGGCGTCGCTCGGTCTCGTCGAGCACCACCTTCATCGAGGCGGTGATACGGTCGGCGTACATGATCACGCGGCCGTTGAGGTTTCGCGCCGCGCGGCCGCAGGTCTGAAGCAGGCTCCGCTCGGCGCGGAGGAAGCCTTCCTTGTCGGCGTCGAGGATCGCCACGAGGCTGACCTCGGGGATGTCGAGGCCCTCGCGCAGCAGGTTGATGCCGACCAGCACGTCGAACTC
>CBFGLP010001081.1:0-3496 GCA_965649595.1 uncultured Myxococcales bacterium
CGAAGTCGAACGCCGCCACGATCTCGCCTTCACCGTCGACCACCAGCGAGAAGGGGAAGTTCGACTTCGTCGACGAGGGATGCCTCGGCGAGCTCGAGCAGGTGATCCGCGACGAGCTCGAGAAGCTCTAGGCCCGGGTCACGCTGCTCGACCTGCGCCACTTCGACCTGCGCCCACTTCGCGGGTCCGCGCACCGAGAGCTCGTGAGCTAAGCGACGGGTCAATCGCTGCCCGCGAGCACGATCGAGGATTGCGCGGTCTCGGCACCCTCTGGTTTCGCTGTCATCGCGCGCTGGACTGTCAGGTTGGGCTACAACCCACGCGACCCTTCACGAGATCGGCGTTAGGCCGGCTCATGCGCCCGGCGAGCGGCCCGACGGTCCGAGTCGCCGCTCCGCTGGCGAGGACGGTCCGCTCGGTCGAGGTCAGAGGACGTCGCTTGGTCAAGCTCACCGAACTCGAAGACACCCCTCCGCGCGTGCTGCAGCTCTTCCCGGAGCTGCCCTTGGTTCGCAAGGTCCTCTACTTGGGGTCCTTCGTGATGCTGGCCATGTTGACGCAGTACTTCGTCAACGCGGCGGACAACCTGATGGTCGGGCGGCTCCCCGCGGAGGAGGCGACGGTCTCGCAGGCGGCCCTCGGCCTCGGGATGCCGCTCTACTGGGCGGTCGGAGGCTTCTTCTCGGCGATCAGCTACGGCGCGCAGGCGATGACCGGGCGTCGCTACGCCGAGGGCGACGAGCGACGAGCCGGCCAGGTGCTGTTCAACGCGATGGTGGTCGCGCTGATCGCCGGAGCGCTCGGCTCGGCGATCGGGTGGCTCACGAGCGAGTGGGCGGTCGGCTACCTGGCCGAGGCCAGCGCGGAGCAAGAGCGGCTCGGCATCACCTACGTGAAGTGGCGCGCGCTCGGGATCGCCGGGATGGTGCTCACCTTCGCATACAAGGCGTTCTTCGACGGGATCGGGCGGACGCAGGTGCACCTGATCGCGGCGGTGGTCATGAACGTGGCCAACGTCGGGCTCAACTACCTGCTGATCTACGGCAACCCGGCGCTGGGCATACCCAAGCTGGGGCTCGAGGGGGCCGGGATCGCGTCGATGCTGGCGACCTACATTGGGCTGCTGATCATGATGGTGGTCAGCTTCGCGCCTCGCTACAACCAGCGCTTCGGGTTCTATCGGCTCGCGAACTTCGACTTCTCGGTCATCCGCAACATCTTCAAGCTGATGCTGCCCTCGGGCTCGGCGAGCCTGATCCTGATGGCGGGCTTCTTGCTCTTCTTCAAGTTCGTCGGCCAGATCGACGCGGCGGAGGGCACGGGTGGGACCTACTCGGCGGCCACCAAGGCGCTGATGGACACGGGCGCGCTGTGCTTCATGCCGCTCTTGGCGTTCGGCACGGCGACGGCGACCGCCGTCAGCCAGAGCCTCGGCGCAGGCAAACGCAACCTCGCGGCCCGCTATGGCTGGGACTCGGTTCGGATCGGGCTCTTGGCGGTGCTGCCGATCGGCGTCGCGTTCTTCGTCTGGCCGGAGGAGATCATCGCTCTGTGGGCACCCAACGATCCGGCGGTCCCCGCCGCTGGCGCGACCTCGCTGCGGCTGATCGCCACCTGCTTGCCGATGATGGTGGTCGGGCTGGTGCTCTCGCAGGCGCTCTATGGCGCGGGCGCGAACGTGTACGTGATGGTCGCCGAGGGGCTGCTGCACTTTGGCGTGCTCGTGCCGCTGAGCTGGCTGCTCGGGCCCTACTTGGGCCTCGGTCTCGAGGGCATCTGGTTGGCCGCGATCCTCTACGTGAACGGGCTCGGGATCGCGATGGGAGCCAAGTTCATCGGGAAGGCGTGGCGGAAGATCCAATTGTGACAGGCTGCTCGTGACAGGCTGCGAGCCCACATCCACGCACCTCGCCGAACGCCTGAACGAAGGGCTAGTCCGGGCCGGGCCCACGAACTGAACCAGCTTTTGCGGTGCGCGAGCCGACGGGCGTATCATCGCGTCCATGCGCTTGCTTGCCCCTCCCCTGGCCCTGGGCGTGACTCTCGTGGTTCCGGCGATCGCCGAGGCGGGTCCGCTGATCCGCATCTCGTCGGAAGAGCTGGTTCGGATGATGGCCGACGAGCCGCCTGCGGAGGACACGACCGCGGCTCCGGCGATCGGCGATCCCGCGGCCGAGCAGCCCGCAGCCGAGCAGCCCGCGGCCGAGCCCGAGACAGGTGGCGAAGAGCCGGCGGCCGCCGACGACCTGACCGGCGATCCGACCGAGGTCGACGGGACCGACGACGAAGAGCTCGAAGAGGAGCTCGCCGGACCCACGAAGAAGGGTGACTTCAACGCCCACGCGATCGGGGTCAACGGCGGCATCCACTTGATCCCGAGCTACTTCCTCAAGGCCGCGCTGGCGTCCTACTCCAACTCGATGTGCCGCAACGAGGTGGGCAACTGGGGCGAGCAGAACGGGCTCAACAAGGTCGACGGCTGCAACTTCTACATCAACGGCGGCTACACCTACCGGGTCAACCGCAGCTTCGACATCAACGCGAACGTCGGTTACCTGCACATCAAGCCGCCGGACTCGCTGTGGCTCGACAACGACGAGTGGGACCGCGAGTCGTGCGAGGTCAACGACAACTCGCCGGGTAGCGCCTGCAACCTCGGAGCCGCCGACTACACGCAGATCGATCTGCGGATGGTCACGATCGAGATCAACTTCGTCGGCCGCGGCACGCTCTACCGCAACCAGGACGTCGAGGTTCAGCTCGGCGGTGGTGGTGGCGTGGGCGTGGGCATCCTGGTCGGCGAGGGCATCTTCCAGACGCCGCTCGGCCCGAACCCGGGCTCGGCCACGGATCCCAACTCGTGCCAGACGCTCGCGGACCTGGCCGACTTCCGCAAGTGCACGCCTCGCTACTACGACGATCCGGACGTCGACCAAGACGGGAACGGCAACACGATGGACATCTCGCGCGAGGACGTCGACATGGGCGGCGCGCTGCCGACCGGCAAGGAGACCAGCAGCGGTGACACGTGGGTCCGCTGCTCCGAGCACCAGTGCGACGGCTCGGACCTCGACGCGATCGGCCGGACCTCGCCCGCGGGCCAGCCCTGGCCGGCCTACCCGGTCATCAACATCTTCGGCAGCTTCCGGATCATCGTGAAGGACACGTTCGGCATCACGATCGACGGCGGCATCAAGGACGGGTTCTTCTTCGGCGGCGGCATGCAGTACTACTTCGGCGGCGGTGGCAAGGACCGCGAGAAGGACAAGGCCCGCATGAAGAAGACCGCTCCGCCCGAAGCGAGCGAAGAGGGCTACGCCGACCCAGCGGGCGGCGCCGAGTGAGCCGCCGCCGCCCGGTCTTCGCAGCCGGCTCGTCTTCGTGACCGGCTCGTCTTCGTGGCCGGTTGGTCTTCGTGGCCCAAGAGCCCCCTGCGGGGGCCACACGAGCCGGTGCGAACCAGAAACCAGGCAACCACAAACGCGAAGCGGGTCGC
>CBFGLP010001082.1:0-1989 GCA_965649595.1 uncultured Myxococcales bacterium
CCACCGCGAGGGCGTCTCGCTGCTCGTCGGCCTGCTCGAGCGCAGCGGCCAACGCGAGCGCGTCGCCGACTATCTGCCCTCGATCCGCAGCGCGATGATCGACAAGATCACCCGCGCCGCCCTCTCGCTGCGCGACCTCGCCTTGCTCGCTCAGATCGCCCGCGACCATCGGCCCGAGCTCTCGCGCATGGCCGACGCGGTCGGCTACGCGATCGATCCCGGCACCGGCCCAGCTCCGTCCGAGCACCTGCGCATGGCCACGCGCGCGGGTCTGCGGCGGGTCCTGCAGTCGCCGGAGCGCCGCCTCCAGCTGCTCGCTCCGGGCGAGCGGTCCGAGGTCCACGAGCTGATCGCCGCGGTCGACGTCGTGCTCCCGCGCATGACCAACGACTTTGCGGTGCTCGCCGACGCAGACAGCACGGCGGTGCCCGCTGGCGCAGACCCGTCCGGGTTCGGGTTCTTGCTCGAGCGCTGGGCCGACGTGATCGGCGTGCCCACGCCCTACGTCGCGGGCGCGCTCAGCTACAACGCCTGCGTGGTCGTCCCCGCGACGCCGCCGGTCATGCGGATCGGCAACAACCTGTGGATGCAGGGCGACCCGCAGAGCTGGCGCGGGCTCGCAGCGGTCGCTCTGGCGAGGCTCGCTTGGGGAGCACCGCTCGCGCGTGCGCTGCCCTCGATCGAGATGGATCTGCTGATTGCGACCACCTTTGAGACCGTGCGGGTGTTCAACGCGATCACGGCGGATCCCGACCCGCGGCGGCTGCAAGAGCTCGCGGCGCAGATGGGCAAGCACCTGCCCCGGCGCAATCGCAAGCAGGTCGAGCGGGCCTGCGAGAGCCTGACCGGCTACGAGTTCGCGCCCTCGGCCACGGCTCGGGCGACGCTCGCTACCGATCTGCGCTTGGCGGTGCTGATCACCGGGGACGTGGGCGGCGTGCTCGGGGCGGCTTGCATGTTGGATGGCGTCGCGGGGGGGAACCTCAAGCAGCGGGTGAATCGCTCGGCCGTCGCTCAGGCGCTGCTGGCGTTCGTGCTTAGTGATGATTTCCTGGATCTGCGCGCGATTGCTTGTGGGTGAGCAGGTGCCTCGACTGGCCAAAGAGGACAGGCTGACGATCCAACGACGGTCCGAGTCGCCGCTCCGCTGGCGAGGACGGCCTCATCCGCATATTGCGCAGACTTCCTCGTCCATGTATTTTCTCAGGAATGCAAGAGACAAGAGTTAGTCCCCGTCGGCGCAGGCTTCGCCGAACTAGCCGAGCGGTGTGGGTCCTCGCAGGCGTCCTGAGCGGCACCGGATGCGGCATCAAACTCGGTTGGGATGACTATGGCGACGACGAAGCCGGAGGCGAACCTCCACATTCCCACGCGCGGTACTTCATCTCCGAGGTACAATCCTATGCAGTCGGGTCCTGTACCGACTCGACCCTCAACAACGTCGGCAAGAGCCTTTGGACCATTCTGGAGGCAAATGGATGGGATGGCCAGTATGTCCTGGATGACACAGCCAAGGTCTCGGACTTCTGGGAATCCAACATCGGAGGCAACGATGCAGAACGCGGCGACGCCTACGCGTTCTCCGTCTTCGCCGGGCACGGGAATATCGGCCAATTGAAATACCGTTGGGCGGAGCCCGGGCAGTCGGAGGCTCGACTGCGTGCATCCTCGAAACCTCGACGACAATGAACCTCGGAACACTCGGCGGAGGAGAAGCGAGCCTCCGAATCGAAGCAGCAAGTCGGCGGCAAAATAGACTGGCATGCGCCCCTGAACATGCTCGAAGAGGTCGAATCCATGTACGGGCATACTCCCTCGAGTCGTCGAAGGCACGGCCGTCTCCGATCGCGAGCGACCGCTCGGACAGTGGGTTCCCGGGGTCGAGCACGGGCGATGGCTCGAGCCTCGTCATATTCCCGACCCGAACCTACGGCTCGGTTGCGGCCGAGCTTTGCGGCGCAGCCGCGACGCGGAACCTGACGGACGTTG
>CBFGLP010001083.1:0-2599 GCA_965649595.1 uncultured Myxococcales bacterium
GGCCGCAGGCCGCCCGCAGTTCACCGGAGCGCTAGGACGGCCGAGATTGGGATTGACTCGGAGCCCAGATCGATCGGAGCAGCTCGCTCAGCGGCCGAGGCCATCGACCCGCACGACCTCACCCTGCTCGTTGCGATCGAACACCACCCACTGTCCGTCGCGCAGCCGCTCGTGCGGCAGGTAGCCAGCCTTGTACGCCATCGACGGGCAGTCGCGCACGTACAGGCCGAGGTACAGCCACCGCAGCCCCCACTGCCGACACAGCTCGAGCTGCTTGAGGATCGAGTACACGCCAGGGCTGTACTCGCCTGCGTCCGGATCGAAGTAGGTGTAGACGGCCGAGAGCGCGTCGGTGCCCCGGTCGACGATCGCTACACCGATCAAGCGATCGCCGAGCAGGTAGCGGATCTCGAAGCTCTCGGTGCACGAGTCGACCAAGAACGCGCCGTAGCCCGACTCGTCGATCGGATCGCCCTCGCCCATCAGCTCGCGCCCGACCTTATGCTTGTTGTAGAGCGCGACCTTCTCGGCGCTCAGGCGGGGGTCGCCGAGCTCGACCCGCAGCTCTTGCTCGCCACGACGGAAGATCCGGCGCTGGGTCTTGCTCGGACGGAAGCTCTCGATGTCGAGCCGGATCGCCTCGCAGGCGCTGCACTCGGGGCACGCCGGCCGGTAGAGCACGAGCCCTTGGCGACGATCTCCGACATGCAGCCGCTCGCTGAACTCGGCGGCGGTCAGCGGCCGGGTCGGCAGCCGCATCGGCAGGCGCGCGACCTTGGACTCGAGGTAGGGGCAGTTCGTGTCCTCGTCGTAGACGAGGAGCTCTGGAGGGTGACCGTCGAGCAGTCGCGGACGTCGGGTGCCCACGCTCATGTGCCTTGCTGGGTGGCCGCGGGTCGATCCCGATCGGCGTCGACCTGAACGTAGCACGCGAGCGAGACATGGCCGGGAAGCGACGTGGGACGGGCGAAGGCCCGCTCGCGCGCCGGTCGGACCGCCGCTGGATTTTGCGGCCGCTCGACCTGCGCCCTCTGCCATGTCGAAAACTTGCCCGCGAAACCATCTCGGCGGAGGGTAGTGCCGATGCGCTGGACTCGCCCGCTCTTGGCTCTGGGGCTGCTGATCGGATTCTCGCTGCCAGCCGAGGCGGGCACCTCGAAGCCCAAGGCCAAGACCAAGAAGGCCGAGCCCGCGGTCTCCCGCACGCACACGGTTCAGGTCGGCGACACGCTCTGGGAGCTGGCCCGCGCGCAGGGCTGCCCGATCGAGCAGCTGCGCGAGGCCAACGCGCTCGAGCCCGACGAGCCGCTGGTCGTCGGCCGCATGCTGACCCTGCCGGTCTGCTCGGGTCCTGGCGACGCGACCCGGCGCGAGTACGTGGTCGCGCCGGGCGACACGCTCGCTAGTATCGCCAGCCGGCATGGCACCAGCGTCGACGAGCTACGCCGGCTCAACGAGATCGACGGCAGCCTGATCCGCGTCGGGCAGCGCCTGCGGCTCCCCGGGACCGCGGCGAGGGAGATCCGCTTGCTCGCCGGGCAGAGCGTCGGTCGCGTCGACAAGGGCTCGCTCCGCAAGGGCACGCGGCTGCCCAAGTCGAGCCACTACTTTCGTCGCCGGGTCGAGCGGACCTACGCGGCCACGCACCTGATCGACTACACGCTCAACGCGATCCAGGTCGTCTACGATCGTTACCCCAAGCTGCATCGCCTGGCGATCGGCGACCTCTCGGCCGAGGCCGGTGGGTGGCTGTCGGGCCACTCCTCGCATCAATCCGGACGCGACATCGATATCGGTCTGTTCTATCGCAAGGTCCCGGTCGGATATCCGGACGAGTTCATCGTCGCGACCAAGGACACGCTCGACACCGGGGCGACTTGGGCGTTGGTCGAGGCGCTGGTGCTGACGGTCGGCGAGCCCGGCGGGGTCGAGAAGATCTTCCTCGACTACGAGCTGCAAGGGTGGCTCTACGCCGAGGCGCGAGCGCAGGGCTGGTCGAAGGCGCGGCTGGTCGACGTGTTTCAGTACCCGGACGGGCAGTATGCAAAGCACGGCGTGGTTCGACACGAGCCGAAGCACGATGACCACGTTCACGTGCGATTTGCTTGTGCGCCGGACGACTCGGGCTGTCGCTGAGCGACGGAGTCGCGCTGCTGGTGTATACGAGCACGCATGCGCGTCCATAACGACGAGAGCGTGGTGGTTCCGGGGCCGATCGAGGCGGTGTTCGACTACGCCTGCGATGCCGACAAGCTGACCGCGCTATTGGTCGGCTGGGGCCCAGTCCCGGCGACGACCGAGATCGCGCTGCTCGATGGCGCGACCGAGCCGGCCGTCGGGGTGCGGCGGCGGGTCCGAACCGCCGACGGAGCCGAGCTCGAGGAGGAGGTGCTCGCGTTCGAGCGACCGCGACGGCACACCTATCGCTTGTACGGAGAGTTCGCCGGGCTGGCGAAGCTCTTGGTGACCGAAGGGTTCGGAGATTGGCGCTTCGAGGCGGTCGGCGAGGCGCAGACGCGGGTAACGTGGCGCTACGAATTCGAGCTGCGCTCGGTGCTGGCGTTGCCGCTCGCGATCCCGATGATGAAGGTCGCGTTCT
>CBFGLP010001084.1:0-1854 GCA_965649595.1 uncultured Myxococcales bacterium
TGGGAAGATCGAGCGGCGATCTTCTTGCGGGCTGCGCGGCTGCTGGAGAACGAGTTCCGCGACAAGCTCAACGGCTCGACGATGCTCGGCCAGAGCAAGACGGTGCACCAGGCCGAGATCGACGCCGCGTGCGAGACCATCGACTTCTTGCGCTTCAACGTCAGCTACCTCGAGCGCATCTACGCCGAGCAGCCGATCTCGCCCAGCACTGGAGAGTGGAACCGCGTCGAGTACCGTCCGCTCGACGGCTTCGTGTTCGCGGTCACCCCCTTCAACTTCACCTCGATCGCCGCGAACCTGCCCGCCGCGCCGGCGCTGTGCGGCAACACGGTGATCTGGAAGCCGGCCCCGACCTCGATCCTGAGCAACTGGTACCTGGTCGAGCTGTTCGAGCGCGCTGGGCTCCCCCCGGGTGTGATCAACTTCGTGCCCGGCCCTGCCGTCGAGCTCGGCGCCCAGGTGATGAGCGATCCACGTCTGGCGGGCGTGCACTTCACCGGCTCGACCGCCGTGTTCAAGCTGCTGAACAAGCAGATCGCCGAGCACCTCGACCGCTATCACGCCTATCCGCGAGTCGTCGGCGAGACCGGCGGCAAGGACTTCGTGCTCGCCCACCCGAGCGCCGACGTCGAGACCTTGGCTGTCGCGCTGCTGCGCGGCGCGTTCGAGTTCCAGGGCCAAAAGTGCTCCGCGGCCTCGCGCGCGTACATTCCCAAGAGCCTGTGGCCCGCGCTGCGCGAGCGCCTGGCCGCGGGCATCGCCGCGATCCCGATGGGCGACGTGCGGGACTTCTCCAACTTCATGGGCGCGGTGATCGACGCCAAGGCGTTCGCCAAGCACAGCGCCGCGATCACCGAGGCCAAGGCCAGCATCGGCAAGGGCGTCGTCGAGGTGCTCGGCGGCGAGCATGACGACAGCGTCGGCTACTTCGTGCGCCCGACCGTGATCGTCGTCTCGGATCCTCGCTACCGCACGATGGTCGAGGAGCTGTTCGGCCCGATCCTGAGCCTGTTCGTCTACGACGACGCGCAGCTCGACGCGACGCTCGAGCTCGTCGACCGCAGCACCCCCTACGCCCTGACCGGGGCGATCTTCGCCGAGGACCGCCAGGCGATCGCGGCCTTGGCCGAGCGCCTGCGCTTCGCTGCCGGCAATTTCTACGTCAACGACAAGCCGACCGGCGCCGTGGTCGGTCAGCAGCCCTTCGGCGGCAGCCGGGCCAGCGGCACCAACGACAAGGCAGGCAGCATGTGGAACCTGATCCGCTGGCTTTCGCCGCGAACGATCAAGGAGAACTTCACGCCGCCCCGCGACTGGCGCTACCCCTTCATGGGGTGAGCGGTGTCTGGTTTGCAGGCGAGCGCTGCGGTAGCGTCGGGCCATGCTCCGCTCCGCCGCGTCTCGCCTCTCCCTGGTTGCCTCGCTCGCGCTCGGTCTGGGCGTTGGTGCCGGGTGTAGCGGGGAGAAGCCGAGCGAGGATCAGTGTGGCCAGTTCGCCGACCACCTCGTGAAGCTGCTGCAGGACGCGCAGGACAAGCCCAGCGCACAGGTGCGGGCGCTGGCGCGGAATCACCGGGACAAGATCGTCGAGTCCTGCGTGCAGGAGGGGACGGTCGCGGAGGTCGAGTGCGTGCTCGGGCAGGAGACGCTGGCGGGGGTCGAGGAGAATTGTAAGTAGGCGTCGGGCGCCTACGCGTTCGTGTGGGGTTGGGGCATCAATATGGTTTGATGCCCGGGGTTGCGCTCGATCTCTCGTTGGTTCCGGAGGGTAACGAGATGGGTACGGGGACCCACCGCTGTCCGAGATAGCACATTCTCGAATATACGTACGCGTTCACACCGGTGATTACTGCG
>CBFGLP010001085.1:0-5625 GCA_965649595.1 uncultured Myxococcales bacterium
CGCGCTTCGAGGCGCAAGAGCAGCGCCGCGCGCAGCTGGGTCGTGAGCGCTTGCGCGACGACGATCACCGCGGCTCCGATCGCGAGCAGCGGCATGATCTCGAGCGCTTGCAGGCCCAACACATGGTCGAGCAGCAAGACCGTGAAGAGCGGCAGCGAGAGCCCGAGCGCCTGGAGCACGAGCGACGCGATCAGGGCCTGCACGAGATCGGCCGGAGCCGCGCGCAGGTAGGCCCGGGCGAAGGTTCGCCAGGTCGGCGGACGCTCGGGCCGCGCGGGCGAGCGCGTGAGCTGTTCGCCCGCTTCGAAGGTGAGCACGACGCCGGTCAGCTCCTCGTCGAGCTCGTCGAGGCCAATGAGCCGACGCCCTCGCGCCGGATCGACGATCTGGATCCCGCGCTCCGTGACACGCTCGATCACGACGTAGTGATCGAAGCCCCAGTGCGCGATCGCGGGCAGGGGAAGCTCCGCGAGGTGGTGAGGCTCGATCGAGAACGAGCGGGTCGTGAGCCCGAACGACCGTGCAGCCTGCACGAGCGCGAGCGTGGTCACTCCGCCCCGGCCAGCGCCAAGCCGCAAGCGCACCTCGGCGACGTCGATCTCGCGCCGGTGGTAGCGGAGGATCATCGTCAGGCACGCCGGCCCGCAGTCGGCTGCGCCGAGCTGCAGCACCGTCGGCACGCGGCGTCGGAACAACCCCGAGGCGGCAAACAAGATCGTCATCGTCCCTCCAGCGGAGCCGCGTGCTCCGTCCCGCGCAGCGGTGCGTCGAGCGTGCTGGTCAGCGTCGACCCGATCGCTGCGAGCCCCGCGAGCGCCAGCACCAGCAGCGCCCACAGCAGACCCACTGCGCGGTTGCTCGGCACCGGTGGGGGCGGCAGCGGACGTTCGGTCCGCTGCGCCCGTCGCTGCAGCGCCTTGGCTCGGAAGATCGATGCCCGGGACATGGCAGATCAGCTGCGCCGCGAAGGCGGTGGTGCGATCAGCAGCACGGAGGGGACGCGCTCGGTGTCGGCGAGCCGCAGGAGCCCGTAGCCGATCCCGGACACGCCGGGCAGCAAGCCAGGTACCTCGGCCTCGAGCGGCAGCCCGCAGATCAGTCCGTCGCTGCGCAGGCTGTCGAGCAGCGTGGACCCGCGGCGCTCGGCCTCGGCGCGAAGCCGCGGCTCGTCGAGCACCCGCGCAGCCTCGAGCAAGAACTCGATGTTGCCGATGTCGCCGTGGCACAGGCAGTGATCCGGCGCGTGGTCATGCTGCAGCGTCAGCTCGAGCGCGGTGAGGACCTCGGCGCGCGCCGCCTCGTCACCCCTCGACTCGACGAGCTTGAGCCGGGCGAGCCCGATGCCGGGCGCCCCGTGGCACCAAGCGGCCTCGAAGCTCGGCCGCTCCAGCGACGCGCCTTCGAGCTTGCGCCAGTCGGGCCACCCGCGGCCCGGCACGAAGGTGCCGCGCTCATAGGCGATCGCTTGCTGGGCCGCCGTCGCGAAGCGCTCGTGCTCGGTCGCCGCAGCGAGCTCGCTCAGCGCCCACGCCATACCTGCGGTGCCGTGAGCGAAGCCGGTCAGCGGGGCGAGCACCTCTTTGCTGCTCGCCCACGCGATGCCGCCTCCGACCGGTCGTGCCTCGCGGAGCAGATGATCGCCACACGCCACCGCGGCCCGCAGCACCGCCTCGGAGGGCGCAACTTTGTTGAGCCCGAGCAGCGCGACGATCGTGCCTGCCGCTCCGCCGACGACGTCGAGGCGCTCGTCCTCGGCCACCAGCGTCTCGATGCGCGACGCGATCGCGCTCGCTCGCTCGAGCAGCTCGCGATCGTTCCACAGCACGCCGAGGTGGGTCGACACGTAGAGCAGCGAGCCCCAGCCTTCGAACGTGCCGATCTCCTTGATGCTCGCCCCGGCGCGCTCCATCGTCTGGGTCGCCGTGCGCAAGGTCGCCCGGGCGAGCGTGGTCATGCGCTGGTTACCGGTCAGCGCGCCGAGGTAGCCGAGGAACAACGCGATGCCCGTGCTCCCGTGATAGAGGTTGCTGTCGACCGGCCCGAAGCGCCAACCCCCGGTGCCGTCCGGCAGCGCGCCCAGGAACACCAGATCGTCGTCGGCCAACGCCATCAACGCGAGCCGCTCACCGATGCCGAGCGCGGCGTCGAGCAGGCGGGCGCGATCCAAGGGCTGCTCGCTCGCGTGCGGGGCCGGCCGTCCGCGCCGACGACCGCCACGCGTGCGGGTCTCCAGCGACGCGAGCGAGGTCCGCAAGAACCACAGCTGCTGGTCGAGATCACGCTCGCCGAAGCCACGGATCAGTCGTACGACCTGCTCGTAGCTGGGCTCGTCGTACACGCCCCCGATCAGCTTGCCCCGGCTGTCCCGCAAGCTGGTCTCGCTCGGCGTGGTGAAGAACATCGGGATGTCGCCCTGGCAGAGATCCTCGCGCTCCGAGGGGATCAGCTTGGCCAGCAGCGGGAGCTCGGGGACCTCGGTCCACAGCTTGTCCAGCGCACGGTCACGATCCAGCGCATCGCGGAGCACGTTGGGGTGGTTGGCGTCGTAGCGCAAGAACGCGTAGCGCTGCGTGTTGCGGAGCAGCACCCGGACCTCGTCGTGCGCGAAGCGGGCGATCGGGCCGTTCGGGGCCAGCAGCTCGTCGCGGTGGGCGACGACCAGCCGATAGGCGCTGGCGAAGCCGAGCGCGACGTCGTCGATGTAGTCGATCACGTCGACGTCGGCGCCGTTCAGCGTCGCCCGGTTGTGGCCCCGCGCGAGATCCATGGTCGTGCGCGTGAACTGCAGCTCGTCGGTTCCTTCGCCGGCCCAAGTCGGTGTCCCGACGCTGAGCTTCTGGCCGGGCTTGGTGCCGAGCCCGCTGATGTCGATCCCCGCGAGGCCAGGGCCGCCGCCAGCCCAGCGCGGCAGCAGGCCCGCACGCAGCACCGAGCGGTGGAACGACGCTCCCTCGGGCATCTCCGCGACGAGGCTCGTGCGCGGATAGGGGTGAAAGAGCGTCTCGAGATCGATCAGCACCGGGTGCTCGCCGACCGCGAGGACGTTCTCATAATGAAAGTCCGTCGCCCCGAGCATGTAGGCGAGCAGCACCAGCGAACCTTGGCGTTGGTAGAAGCGGTGCAGCTCGTCGGGCGACGTGCAGGTGGTCGGCGTGACCAGCTCGATCCAGCCATAGGCGCCACGGTCGAGCACTTTGATGGTTCGCAGCTGCGGCGCGAGGCCCCGCGCGTTCAGCCACTCGACGAGCTCCTGAAAGTGCACGTCGACCGCGAGCGCCTTGGGCTTGTAGACGAGCTCGAGCCCCGACGAGAAGCGCAGCATCAGCACCGAGCGACCCTGGCGGTGCGGATCGCCGAGGCCGAGCTCGAGCGACGCGAGCTGGCCGGGATCAGCCGAGGGGCTGAAGCTCGCGCAGAGCGTGGTCCAGTCGGCGATCAGGTGGCGGAAGAACTCGAGCCCATAAGCGACGGTGTGATCGACGCAGGTGACGAGGTTCTTGGTCAGCACCGGGTACTCGCGGAAGATCGCCAGCACGACCTCCGGATCGCGCAGCCGCTCGATGAAGCTCGCAAAGCGCTGCTCCGGCGTGTCACCGGTCAACAGATCCATCATCCGGGCGACGTGCAGCTCGAGCGCGAAGGTTCGGTCCATCAAGCCGAGCAGATCGCCCGGCAGATCCGCCAGCCACAGCCGCTCGGCGAGCGCCGGATCGAAGGGCACGAAGGGCGCGGCGTCGACCAGCGCTCGCAGCCCGGCACGCAAGCGGGCGCGGGCCTGCGCGAGCAGGGGCTCGACCGCGACCAGGAACCCGGCTGCACCACGCAGGCGCCGATTGAGCTTGTTCGGATCGGGGAGGATGTCATCGATCGGGATCTCGGCCTTCAGCGCGTACGCAGCGACGAAGTCGGGCACGAACTCCGGAGCCCCCCCCGCGCGCTCGTGCACCACCGAGGCTGGCTCCGCGACCAGCCGCTTCCACTCGTCCTCCGTGAGCCCATCGGACGCGAGCCGCTGCTCGAAGAGCGAAGCATCGCTAAACGGAGGCTGTGCTCGCCAGAGTCGCTCGCGCTCCGACGCCCGCAAGTCCTCCGTCGATGGGGCGTGCGCGCGCAAGAGGGCGAGGCGCTCCGTCAGGCTCGTGGATTGGTGCCAGTCGGGGACATCGAAGATCTGAGTCATTGCCGGAATCCTTTGGCGAGGTGCAAAACGAGGGCGCAGTCGGGGGGGCGGGGAACTCGGGCGGGCATCACCGAGCATGATGTCCGCCCGATCCCTGACCAGGGCGCTCGCCGATCAGCCGCGTGCGGCTGGCGAAGCCCCGATCAGCAGTAATCGCAGAGCGAGCACGTGTAGCTCTTGGTCGCCAGGCAGCCCGCGTTAAAGGTCGCCGACATCGCCGACACCTCCGCAGCAATCGACTCCGCGTCGCAAATCTCGGCGGGGCCCGCTGGGTTGTCGGGTAGTTGGGTCCGCTCGGCCTCGCTGAGGCTCATGCGGTACGACTCGTCTTTCCATGCACGGATTATGTCGAGCTTGGACATGGTGCTGTTCTCCTTACAGTATCGTCGGATCCGGAACCAATCCGGACCGACCCAAATGTACGGGGACGCAGCTGTCGATGTCGAGCGTGTACATAGACGACAAAACGGCGGGCGCAAAACGATCAGGCGGGCATCACAGGGCATGATGCCCGCCCGATCCAGTAATCAGCCGAGCCCATCAGTCGCGGCCGGCTGAGGAGGCCCCGATCAGCAGTAATCGCAAATCGAGCACATCCAGCTCTTGGTCGGGCAGGTGCAGAACGAGGCGCTCGTCAGCATCGCTGCCGCGCCGGCGCCGGTCAGCTCGGCGTCGCTCAGCTCCACGGGGCCGGCCGGGTTCGCCGGCAGCTGGGCCCGCTCGGCCTCGCTGAGGCTCATGCGGTACGAGTCGTCTTTCCACGCGCGGATGATGTCGATCTTGGACATGGTGATGTTCTCCTTTCAGGGTCGTCGGATCCGGAGCTCATCCGGACCGACCTTCAACGTGCGAGTGCTCGGCGGTTGTTACCGAGCATGCACGCACGTCAGAGGTAGCGGATGGGCGCCGATTAGATCATGGGAAGTTGTACGAATTTTTATTTTACGTAGGGCTACGTAATAGGTCACTCGAGGCGGCTCGTTGGTCCGGCCAAATCAGTTGCCTCGTGACGCGCGGACGCTCACGAGTGTCGATAGGACGGTGTTTGGGCTGTGGCGAAGCGTGGATGTCCTCGTGGCCAGTCGACTGATCTCGAGATCAGCGAGACTAGGCGTAAATGTATATTCTCAGTATTGATACATACGCCCAATGCATGATTGTAGCGACCGTCCGGCTGGCCGGTATCATCGGGCAAATCGTCTCGCATTGGAGTGACAAAAAAGCACGCAGACCCCAATGGATCTGCGTGCAGTCGACGCGCCGGCGCTGGATCAGAGCTCGACCCGACGCAAACGTAGCGCGTTGCCGATCACCGAGACCGACGAGAAGCTCATCGCTGCAGCTGCGATCATCGGCGAGAGCAAGATCCCCCAGACCGGATAGAGCACGCCCGCGGCGACCGGGACCCCGAGCCCATTGTAGACGAACGCGAACCACAGGTTCTG
>CBFGLP010001086.1:0-4762 GCA_965649595.1 uncultured Myxococcales bacterium
GTGAGCGGCGATGGGGCGTCGCTGCAGGTCCAGCGGAAGCGATCGAGCAGGACCGCGCTGTCGTAGCTGCCGTCGCTGAGATCGAGCACCGCGAGCACCAGCTCGATGCTCTCGCCAGGCACGAGGCCCATGTCGGTGGTCAACCAGCGGGTGCCGCCGTGGCCTTGCATAGCGAAGCCCTCGAGCTCGGCGCTGGCTTGATAGTCGAGGAACCCGGCGTTGACGGTGATCGGGTTGCCATCGTCGTCGAACGAGATGTTGCCGGTCCAGCGTTCCGACTCGATCCAGGCCACGAACATGTCGTTGTAGCCGCCGCCGACGAAGCTCGGCCACTCGACGGACAAGAACGCGAAGTCGAACGCGAGCCCGTAGGTCGACTCGGGCACGGTCAGGCCGATGCGCAGCTCGGCGTAGTCCCACACGCTGCAGCCGAACTCGCACGCGGACCACTGCTCGTAGAGCGAGTTGGAGCAGTCACCCTGGCCGATCAGCGAGGGCTCTTCGAGGCAGGTCTGCGCCGGGTCGGTCGGGCTGACCGGATCGACGATGATCGGTGCCGGTAACTCGCCGGGTCCCGCTCCGAAGTCGGTGTCTGGGCAGAACTGCGCGTCGCTGCAGCCGAGCAGGGCCAGCTGCGAGTGCGTGAGTGGGATCTGCTCGGCGCGGCCGGTCGAGAGGATCAGGAGCTTGTCCCCCTCGCGCGGGGCGTAGACGCCGAGCGAGCCATCGTGAACCAGCCAGGCGTCGGGGTGAGCATTGACGCCGCCGGCCGCCGGGGTCCCGCCAATGCAGTCGAGGCCGATCGCGTGCAGCGGATCGTCGTCGAGATCGTCGCAGCCGACCGCTGGCGGCAGCTTGCACTCGTCGATGCCGAGATCGAAGGGCGGGAGGTCGGGCGGCTCGTCCGAGCTCGAGTCGTCGCTGAAGTCGTCGTCGAGATCGCGCACGCCGACGACCGTCTGGTACTCGCACGCGGCGAGGACCAGCAGCGACGCGACGAGGCAGCGAGCCTGCACCCGCGCAGCTTAGCGTGGCAGGGCCCTATCGGCCGAGCGCTTCGCGGATGCGGTGGGAGAGCGGACCCTTGGGCCAGCGCTCGAGGTAGCGATCCGCCCGCTCCTCCGCCTCGTCACGCCGATCCAGCGCGATCAAGGCCAAGATCGCGTAGCCGCGCCGCTCCTGGATCATCGTGCCCTTCGGGAACTCCTGCTCGGCCTTCTCGGTCAGCTCGAGGGTCTTCGCTGGATCGTCGGCCAGCGCCTTGCGGGCCGCGTCGATCTGTTTGGCCTCGTCGGCGATCGCAGCCACGCTCGGCTCGCCAGACGACTTCGGAGAGGATTTCGGAGTCGGTCGCGGAGACGTGGCTACGGCGTGGACGGGACTACCCCCCTCGGCACGCTCGCGCGCGCCAGCATCCCCGTCGACACCAGCCAGCCCAGACCCCGCGACCGACTCGCGGGTCGACGCCGATCGCTCCTGCGTCGTGCCTGCACCCGAGGACGTGGGTGCGGCCACCTCGTTGTCCTCGGACCGAAACTCATGATGGGCCGAGCCGAGCTGCCCCTGCGCGGGTGCTCGCGCGAGGGCTCCGGCGGGCTGCGGCAGGCTGCCGCGATCGCCGAGCAGCAACACCGCAACCACCCCGAGGCCCAGCAAGGTCGAGCCGCCGATGAACCAGCGCAGCACCGAAGTGCCCGCGATCGTGCCACCCGCGGGCACCGTCGCGGCGCCAGCCAGCGTGGCCTCGAAGCGCGCGAGGCCGGCCTCGACCGGATAGGCGACCGAGCTCTGGCGGACCAGCTCGAGATCGCGGCGCAAGGTCGCTTCGAGTCCGCCTTCGCTACCCCCACCAGCGGAGCTGTCCAGGAGTCGTTTTGGCTCGTGCGAGAAGGAGTCGGTCGTCATGGCATCACCGTCGCGCGGGAGGAGGCGGGCCGCAGGGGCTTGCGCTCGCGCTCGAGCAAGCGCGCGTGGGCATCCTTGAACTGCTTGCGGGCCTTGTGGAGGCGTGAATAGACGGTCCCGACCGGAATGCCGAAGCCGGCTGCGATCGCGGCACAGGACTCGCCTTCGAGCTCGAAGAGGATGAAGATGGCGCGGCGCTCGGGGTCGAGGGCGTCGAGGGCCGCCTGTACGCGATCGAGCGCCTGCTGGGTCTCGAGCGCGCGGGAGGGATCGATGTCGCTGGTCTGGGCGTCGAGCACCGACTCTTGATCGGGCTGCTCGCGCGAGCGTCGGCGGCTGCGGCGAGCGACCGAGGCGACCCGGATCGAGATCTCGGCCAGCCAGGTGGTTGGTCGCGCTCGGCCATCCTCGATGAAGCCGCCGCGTCGGTGGGCGACCAGGAAGACCTCTTGCACGAGGTCGTCGAGCTCCGCCGGACCGACGCCGAGGCGATGCAGGAAGTTGGCGACGAAGCTCGCATGCTGCCGGAACAGCGAGGCTGCGTCGTGATGGCGCGGCTGGGCGGCGTCGGCCATTCAAACCCTGTATGCCACAGCCGGGCGGATCCTTCAGAATTCGAATCGGGGGCCGACGGCGGCCAAGAACCCGGCGGGGGGAAAGCGGGCGCTGGCGAGCCCATCCCCCTCGCTGCTG
Organism: uncultured Myxococcales bacterium; assembly: GCA_965649595.1. Lineage (GTDB taxonomy): Bacteria > Myxococcota_A > Polyangia > Nannocystales > Nannocystaceae > Plesiocystis. The sequence continues at coordinate 2,599 of CBFGLP010001086.1, forward strand.
CGGACATCGAGCTCGATCCGCTGGAGCGCCACCACCCCCTCCAGCCTCAGCTCGAGCGAGAGCGGACCGACCAAGTGGACCGCGAGATCCACCCCGGCCAGCACCGCCAGCCAAGGCAACGTGTCCTGCTCGTTTTGGCCGTAGCCTCGCCCCTGAGCGTGCAGAGCCCCTCCCGCGAACCCACCACAGGCACGCAGGCGAATTGAGCGCGGGAGCGTGCCCCAGCACAGATCCACCCGTCCTGCCGCGAGAGTGACCGCGACCGCTCCTTCTTCGAGCGGCAGGTGCCCGAGGTGCGAGCCCAGCACACCAAAGCGCACGTCGAAGTGGCGCAGGGGCCGAACATCGAAGCTCAACAGCCCGCCCGCGCTCAAGCGCGGGGTCACGCCCGCGAACACGCCCCCTGCGAAGGTCAGCGAGAGGGGCGTCCGGGTGGGTCGCGCCGTTCCAGCTCCATCGTCGCCCCATGGCGGCAGCTCGTCGTCGGTTGCCTGTACGACACCGCCATCTCGGTGACCTCCTCCAGGCTCCTCGTCACTACCATCTCGGTGCTCATCCGGAGTTTTCTGCTCGGGATCAACCTGCAGACCGAGCTCCGCGGCCAGCGTGTCGTCCAGCGCAATGGCGATCGCCAGGGCCACGACCGCGTGCCGATCAGCGCAGCGCTTCGGCGCCGGATCGAACGACCGCTCGATCCACGGCTCGCCGTCGAGCAGCAGCTCGAAGTGAACCGCGCGCCGGTCGGTCTCACTGCCTCGCACGCGCAGCGAGATCCGCCGATCGAGCTGCTCCTCCGAGCGCCAGGTTGCGAGGTGCTCGAGCAGGCTCTCGCGCTCGAGGCAGCTGAGCCCGGGCTCGAGCGTCAGCGCTTCGGTGAGCGGACGCGTGTCGTTCGTCGGGGTCGATTCTGCGGACGCTGTCGCGGGGTCCGAGCCCACCGGATCGACCGGTGCCGTAGGTGGTGTCGCATCCGCTCGTGCGGGGACCGTCAGCATCCACGCGAGCGAGCAGCCAACGAGCTTCGCTCGTGCTCCGATCGAGCCCTTCAGTCGCGGGCGGCTGACGAAGCCCTTTGGCCCGGACGGGCCGACGAAGCCCTGTGGCCCGGACGGGCCGGCGAAGCCCTTCCCGATCAAAAATCGTCCTCTTTCGGCGGGCCAGCCCGACGCTTCTCGCTCGACTTCTTGCTCGACTTCTTGCTCGATTTTCCGCTCGACGAGGAGCTCGAGGCCTCCGTCGGACGCAGGCTCGACTCGCCGCTCGAAGCAGGGGCCAAGCCAGCCGCCGCTCGATCGCCTCGATGGGCCGCGAGCTCACCCTCGCGACGCGAGCGCTCGCGCCAGTCACCGATCGCTTGCCCGGTCGTCGACGGGCACAGCTCGAAGAGCGGACACTCGGGACAGGCCGGCTTGGCTGCCGTGCAGAGGTGGCGGCCATGCAGGATGAAGCGATGGGAAAAATCAATCCATCGCTCGCGCGGGACCAGCCCGCACAGCAGCTTCTCGACCGCCTCGGGGGTGCTGGCCTTGCTGACGCCCAGGCGCTCGGTGACCCGAGCCACGTGCGTGTCGACCACGATCCCGCTGGCGATCCCGAACGCGACCCCCAGCACCAAGTTGGCCGTCTTGTGCGAGGCCCCGGGGAGCGCGACCAGCTCCTCGTGCGTGCGCGGGACCTCGCCACCGTGTCGCTCGACCAGCGCCCGCGCGCACTCGCGGATCGCCTTGGCCTTGTTGCGAAAGTGGCCGCTGCGCTTGACCGCGATCTCGACCTCTTCTTGCGAGGCCTCGGCGAGATCGGCGGGGGTCGGCCAGCGCTCGAACAGCGCCGGGGTGATCTCGTTGATGACCGAGTCCTTGGCCTGCGCGCTCAGGATCGTCGCGACCAGCAGCTGCCAGGGCGACTGGTGGTCGAGCTCGCACTGCGGGTGCGGCATCCCGTGGGCCAGGCGATCGTCGGCGTCGAGGAGCAGCTGGGCAGCGTCGGCGCGGGGGGCCATCGCGCCGGTTCTACCACGGCGCGCCTTCGCAGCAGATCCGCCACAAGGGATGGCCGCTGGCCTGATACTTGCGCTCGAAGGGCGAGAGCGGCTCCGACCCCTCGGTCGCGGGCGACCGCCTCGACCCCTCGGTCGCGGGCGACCGACTCGACCCCTCGGTCGCGG
>CBFGLP010001087.1:0-7263 GCA_965649595.1 uncultured Myxococcales bacterium
GCATGGAGAGGAAGATCCCCGCCATGGTGCCGTCCACGTCGTCGACCAGCTTCAATGTGGCCATGCCCGGCCGGGCATGGAGAGAGCCTACCCCTCAACTCCTCGAGATCACAACCCTTTTCCCCCACCTTCGCACGCAAGACCAAACCTATCCCCCGACACCGGAACTCATGTTCATCGATTCGCCTGACAAGCATCCGTGGAACACTCGTTCTCACTTTGTGAAACGCAGAACGCACGCAAGACCGGACGATCTCAGGCTGCGACCTCGCGTGCATCTTAAAAAGTTGGCACGCACTGGACCGATGACCAGCGCGCAAACAAAACCTATCCTCTCGCTCCGAGAACGAGGCACCCGATCCTGTCCGAACCTCCGCTCGTGGCCATCGCGGCTCCGGCTCCGGCTCTCACCTGCACCTCCAGCCAGTCGCAAAATGTTAGCACCCATCCGGGGTGCTCGAGCCCGGTGGAGCCGCGCTCCCGCAGCAGCGGTTCGACCGTGGCGCGATCAGTCAATCGCCCTGCTTGAGACGCCTGACGAATTCGTCGACCCGCCGAGCCAGCTCGGGCAGGCGCTGGCGCTGGCTCGCCTTGAGCTTGGACGAAATGCGGTTCGCTACCAGGTTCCGGTGATACCCATCCAGCGCGAGCAACCTCTCGGGCCAATCGCTCAGGACCACCTCGAGCTTCTCCCGCACACCGTCGCCCTTCAAGAACTCCTCGAGCTGATCGACCACAGCGGGCCTCTCACGCGGATCACCGGAGCGCAGCACTCCCCCCGACGCCTTCACGGTCGGCGTGCTCGCCACGAGACTGAGTCGCCCATATCCGAGCGAGGTCTTCCCGCCGACGCCCCACCCCTGCAGCGCCTCGAGCAGGTGCCGCTCCGCAAGCTCCGTCCAATCGCTCGGCCCCCCGAGCGCGATCAGGAACCGAGCCGGCCGTCGAACCGTCATGAACGCGACCGGGTTGGGGCTCTCCCAATCATTGGGGAACACCTCCCCGCTGCCATCATAATATGACTTGTGATGCACGGTGAGCACGTCACGAGCAAAGGGCCGATCCTCAACATGCTCCGCCTCGATCACGCTCCCAGGCACATACAGCGCGTCATGAAAAGTGACCAGCCCCGCGCTCGCCCCCGCCTCACGCCCCGCTTCGCGCTCGCTCGCGTCCTGCTGCGCATCCGGTGAGCCAAACAGCGCCCGATAGTGCGCTCCCGGACCCCGCGCAATGCTGTCGCCGGCCCAGCGAACGCCCCGCCACGCGTTCCGCTGCGCGTCCTGGAGATCATCCTCGTCCCCCTCCGGTCCGTAGAGGATATCGAAGCGATGTGCGAGCAGGCCTTTGAGGGCAGCTCCGGGGATCACCGGCACGCCCCACGTATGATGCACGGTGAGGCCGACCTCGGTGGCGCTCGGGTTGCCGTGCCCAATCAACATCCGACCGCGCAGCTCGACAACCGCCACTCGGACGTCCGGTCCAAAGCTGGCCCTCCAGCGCTCGAAGAATTGCCGGTAGTCGTCGCTGACGCGGACTTGCTCGAGGTTCCTGCTCCAATCATTGCGATCATCGGTGTCCACCTCACCACCGACCTGGCGAGGTGGCCAGCGCTCGTAGGCGAGACCAAAGTGATCGATGCGCCCGAAGTCGCTCCAGCGCGGTAGACTATTGCGCATCGGAGGACCCTCCGTTTTGGTTCGGAATCAGCACTTGAACCGCCCGCTTGAACCATGTCGTGATATGCAGGATCTCGCGGGTCGCGAGCATGTACGATTGAAAGTCCAACGCCCGAATATCGGCCGGCAGCGTCCTCCCAGTCGACCCCTCGAGCCCGGACACGCGGGCTTGGGACAGGTGCTCGAGCAGCGAGCTCGCTGCGTCGAGCTTACGTGCGTCTTGCTCGATCAACGCCGTCGCGCCGGCGAGGCCCAGCCGGCGAACGCTCGAGCCCAGGTCCATCACGGCGATGCGATAGTCTTGTCGGTAGCTCTGACGATCCGACTCGGACACTTTCCCCACACACGCATAAGCATGGCGGGCGCGCTCCTGATCACGGGTGGTATTCGACATGATACCTGCTCGTCCTTCAGCGGGTCTTAGGGGCGGGGGTGGGAGCGGGAGCGGGAGCAGAGGGAGGGATCGGCACGAGGCGGCAGCGCCCGCGGCCGACCGTCGCCTTGCCGCCGAGCTGCACCGAGCATTCGTTCCCGAGCGCGAACTCGAGGATCGCCTCGGGCGACAAGTCGACATTCTGCCGCCGGCTCCGATCCGCCGCCATGAGCCCAATCAGCAGCGTCTCGGTTGGCAGGCTCTCCTCCAGCCACAGCGCACCTCGAGCGACCGTCCGGGTCTCCGATTCCAGACGAACCCGCGCGTCGACCTGCGTGGCGGTCTCGAGCAAGAACGTCATGGTCTCGTCGTCGACCACCACGAAGCGGCGCTTGAACACGTCCTCATCACCCGGGACCGCCAGCTTGGCCAGCACCTTGGCCCAGTCATCGACGCTTTGATCCTTGCGCGCGGGCAAGTCGAGATCCTCGAGATAGAGCGTCTCCTGCCGGTTCCTGGGCTTGTGCAGGCAGCTGCAAGTCGAGGTCACGCGAGCGCCTCGCTCGTCTAGCTCGACACGCGGCAGCTTCCCCCAGCCGAGGTCGCGCTCGGCGAGGCGCAGCAAGAGCGGCGAGCTGACCCAGGCGAAGGTGCCGATGAAGCTGCGCACCGGCATCGCAAGCACGCGGGCGTCCCCGACCACGAGCGCACCGGCGTGCTCGCTCGACTTGTCGGTGGTCGGTCCAAATGTCGCGTAGATGCGGTCCTGGTCCTTGGATTCGCTCGATCGCTGGTCACGGAGCACGCCTTTGATCGACGAGCCCGGCACATAGGGAATGTTGGTGCCCTTCATGCGCGCGGTCGGCAGATCGATGAGATCTGCGGAGTGACCAGTGCCCGCGTGGAGGGGGGAGAGGGCGTGGACGAGGAAGGCGGTCGTCTTCATGATTCAGCTCCGCGGGTTCCAGATTGCAGGGACGACGCGACCGAAGCCTTCATCGCTTCGATCACCGATTGCCGCGAGCCACAGCGCTTGGGCGTGCTCGGCGGAGAAGGGTTGATCGTCGAGGCGCTCGAACATGTAAACCGAGCCCGGCGGGATCATTCGCGTGGTCGGGCGGGGGGCGTTGTTGAGCATGTCCCAACCGCTGACCGCGATCGGCCGCTCGACCAGCGCCGCGCGCAGGACCACCTCGGCGTCGATTCCAGGGAGCCGGCCTCGATAGTGATCGCCGTGACGCTCGAGGCCGTCGGGCAGCCAGCCGCCCGCGAACGAGCAGGGCGTGACAGCGATCAAGCGCAGGCCCCTCGGCGGGTGCTGTTTGAATGCGGCGACCAGCTGCTCGGGCGGATTGAAGGGGGCCGCCGAGAGCGCTTCGACCCGGGCGAGCCGCCGGTCCGATCCGAGCGTGGCGATGTCGACCCAGGTCCGCGAGGGCAGCTCGACCTCGCAGCCGATCGCCCATTCGTGGTGGTTGTCGATCGTCTCGACGACCTCGTGCGAGTAGAGCATTTGCTCGACGGCGGCGCCCGTGCTGGCGCAGATGCTCACGTGAGCTTGGAAGCGTCGATGCAGCCGCGGAACGGGCTCGTGCAGGCGCGGCGAGCTGGGGTCGGCGCCCGCGAGCCAGCTGACAAATTGTGCCTCGCTCCACCAACGCGGCTTCTTGCCTGGCTTGCTCTTGCAGGTCCGAGCGGTCCACAGGCGCTCACGTGCCGGGTCATCATTTCGGCCGAGGGTGCAAGCATCCTCGCAGGGCCGCGGATCGAGGCGCTCTAGGCCACCCTCGGCATCGACGTGAACATCCGCGGGTACCGGCCAGACGCGCTCCCATGCTTCGGGTTGCGCATTCCAGCTGCGCCGAAGCGCGACTGTCTTACCGAGCCGGATCGAGCGAGTCTGAGTTTCCCACTCGCTGGCGCCGAGCGGCCTGCCCTGCGCGCCCTCGTGGCCACGACCCCACGCGGTTCGCAGCGCGCCACGGATCGTCGAAGGGAAGGGCCACTCGAGCGCGTGCCCGCGACCGGTCTCGCTGGTGAACCAGCCGCGGCCGTCCTTGAAGAAGATCGTGTCGTGAGGCACGAGCGCGATTCGATGTTGCGAGGTGGTCATTTCGGGGTGGCCTCGTAGATGGTGCGGGCGATCAGCATTCGATTGATCCAGGCCATGACCGCTGCGTGGCGCTCGACGTAGGTACCCGAGGTCGAGCCGGTCTGTACGGTGAGGTCGTCGACGTCGAGCTCCGTGTCGTCGTCCACCCCGAGCTGGGTGCGGTCGAGCAAGCGACGGACCTCGTGCTGGAGCACTTGGGCAAACTCGTGCTCCGCCGATCGATCGTTGCGGCCAGGCTCGGGCAGCTGACGGAGCGTCGCGCCGAGCTGGTGAATCTTGCGGATCGAGAGGCCTGCCCGAAACAGGCCCTGATCGTCCGCGATGCGGACGACGGGCCCCTCGGTCCAGCGCATCCGCCAGCTTCGTTCGGAGCCCGAGCGCTTGCGGACCAACACGGCGAGCGCGTTGCGCTGGAGCTCCTCGACGAGGTCGGAGCCCTTGGCGAGCTGCTCGGCACGGCGGCCGAGCTCGAGCAGCTCGCCCATGCTCTCCATGTAGTGGCCGATCCCGAGACCGACGGACAACGTGGGGATACGGCTCACCCCCGCGTCGTCACAAGCGCTGCGCATTGTCGCTGCGAAGCTGTCGCTCATGGCCTTCGCACATTCGAGCGCTCGGGCCACGGGGACGAACGCCAGCACGTCGTCACCACCTGCGTAGACGAGCGCGCCCGAGTGAGCTTCGACGATGTCGCGGGCACCGCGGGCGAAGGTCGAGAGGTCGCGGGAGAACTTGCGGAGCTTGTCGGGCGAGCCGATCTGCTCGAGCGCTTTGCCCATGTTGTCGCCGTCGGCGACCAGGCATGCGACGTAGGGCTCGAAGGGGCGGTCGAGCTCGTGCAGGGCCAGAACGGATTTTAGGGCGTCTTCGAACTTGCTCTCGCCAGGTTCGTAGCCCTGCTCCTCCGCGAGCGAGGGCCAGCGTGAGGGCAGCAGAATGCTCGCCTCGAAGGGAAAGCTGCGGGTCCAGGCGGGAGCCGAAATACGCTGCACGCGAAGCTTGCCGCATCGCTTTCGGCAATTGTCCAGCGCGGTGGCAGCGTGGGATTCGAGGTGCGCGATCCAGGGGGCCAGCGCGACATTGATGATTGGGGCGAATCGGTTCGGATCCCCGCCCGCACGCTTGATCATCCCGATCGCATCGAGGTGCTCGTTTGGTACGATTCCGTATTTTCCTAGCAGGTCTTTGTGTCGGCGGTGGTTCGGCGGAAGCACCGTGTCGCGCATGCCGTCGAGGCTCGACTTTGGCACACTGCCGCGCTGGGCATGCCAGCATTCGAAGTCGCGCAGTTGCTTGCGAGCACCGGCGGCAGCGTCGACGCGCTCGCGTGCCAGCGCGAGGTCTCCCTCATAGGGCGTCCATGCCGCGGTAAAGTCGATCAGCGTGTCGACCTGCTCGTTCCAAGCAGCCTCGACGTTTCGATCGAGCAGCTCGTGTACCTCGCCCCAGACCTCTCGTGCGCAGCGCTGGAAGTCGGATTGGACGGCGCGGCGGACTTCGAGGGCGATCTGCTCAGGCGCGCGATCGGAGGGGATCAGCGCGTAGAGCTTGTTCGCCACCGCGAGCGGCGGCTCACCGTTCGCACGAACCGAGCCGGGGCAGGGCTCGAGCTCGGCGGGGTCGAGCGCCGGGATCAGAAGCTCGGCGTCGGCCTGCGCGAGGGCACGCGCGGCGGTGCGGCTCAGCTCGGAGATCAAGTGGCTGCCGTGCCAGAGATCGCGGGTGCGGCGGGCCTGGACGATGAAGTCCTGGACGGGACCGATCGCAATGTGGAGGATGTGCCGGGTCATCGTCGCTTCTTCCCGTCCTTTGAGTAGGCGGCAATGGTGGTAGCCGTGAGGCGCGGCTTTAGCCATGCGAAGAAAGCCTCTCGAATGTCGTCGTGACCGGCGAGCGCGGCGAAATGAGCGGTGTCTCCGGGAGCCACGAGTCGAGTGAATGGGGCCGCACTAGCGGGGGCGTCCCGGAGCACGGCTTCGCCGGGCGGGTAGGCACGGGACAGCCAGAGCGCCATTGGCACGAAGCGTCCGCTTGCGAGGGCCAGCGGCTTCACGATCAAGGGGCTGGCCAGTCGATCGTGGTATTCATTGCCCTCTTGCCAGCCGATCTCGAACGGCCCGGGCTCGGTTTTGGCGGGATTGCATTCGGTCCAGCGCTTTCGCGGCTCTCCGGCGCGCTGGCGCGCGAAGTCTTGAAACCGTCCGATGATCGGAAGACCGAGCGCGGCTCGAGGCCATGCTGCTCGGTCGTTGTGCCGAGGCTCGTGCGCCCACGGCAGCCCACGATCGGGCGTGGAGAACTGGCGGACTTTGTCGGCTTCGGGCCAGTTGGAGATGCTCGGACGCTTGCGATCGCCGCTGGGCTCGCGTGCCCGGATCTCGCCTTCGGTACCTTGGCGAAAGTCGCGTAGCCACGAAAGCGCGATGGTCCATGCCTCGGGCGCGTCCACGGGCTTGGCCGCGGTTACTAGCTTGGCACCCGCGAGAGTTGGCGTGTAGTGAGGTGGATTGGTTGGTGGCGAGAAGAGCTTCGCGGGGCCGAACAGGCGCTCGAGCGCGTCTACGGCACCAGTGGCGGGCAGCCATTCTTTGCGCTGCTTCTCTGCGACCGTGAGGCTGCCCAAGCCTCGGCGGGTGCGGCCTCCGTACCCGCCGAAGAGCAACCACGCGCGAAGTGCCGCATGAACGGCCTCTTCGTGCTCGGACGGAAACTCGAGGACGAGATCGAGCTCGGTGTCCGGGTGGCGGCGCTCTGCCGTGGGGGTGCCCTTCGTATCTGCACGAGCTGGGAATAGCGCATAACCTTCGCAGCTGCTCATCGGCGGGGGCTCGGAATCAATGCCAGCCTTCTTGGTGACATCGACGCGGAGCTCGACCGGTGATCGACGACCAGTGTCTACGCCCGTCGGTCCACCCCACAGCTGCGTCTCGTGCTGATAAAGCTCTTGCGGATCGGTGAAGCGGTGCGCGTTGAGGGCTCGCCACCAAAAGCGCAGGTGTCCACGAACGCTAGCTGCGCGGATCACCTCGATCTTATCGACGGTTCGTGGCACCGGGGCACCGCCAAAGATGGGCGTGACGACCTTCAGCGAGACGTCG
>CBFGLP010001088.1:0-2487 GCA_965649595.1 uncultured Myxococcales bacterium
GGCGGTGCGGCAGGCCTGGGCGGTGCGGGAGGTGGTGCCGCGGGCTGGACCGGCTTGATGACGGGCGCGACGTTCTCGAACCCTTCGAACGCATCGGCGAACTCGGACATGTCCCCGAGCCGGATCCAGCTGCGACCGGTCCGCGACACCTGGTCGTCCGGGTGCAGCCGGCCCTCGTCGATCCACTCGCGCAAGGTTGCGAGGTCCGGCGCGGAGAAGGTCGCTCCGTCGGTCGTGAGCACCTGCCAAACCGTGAGGGTCTCCGGTGGCTCGACCCGAAACACGTGCTTGCAGACCGAGCAGCGCACGGTCATGCCCTCGGGACCCATCTGCCGCTCATCGAGCGCGAACTGGGTCTGACACTGGCCACAACGGACGATCACGCTGGTCCTCCTGCTCGGCCCATGGTCGCGCGATCGAGTCGAGTGCTGCGCATCGGGGCCGCCGACTTTACCACCAATCAGCCCTTGTGGGGCTGACGAGGACCATCGCCCCTGTGGGGCTGACGAGGACCGAGCGCGCTCGAGGTGTCATGCTCGACGCCCTCAACGGCTGATCAGCGCCACGAACGAGCCCATGAACACCAAGATGGCCGCGACGGCGAGGATCGATCCGAAGTAACGCATCGCCGGCGCCGCCTTGGTCCCGGCTGGCTCGAAGCCGATCTCCGCCCTGCAGGTTGGACAGGCGATGTGCGGCTCGCTCTCGTCGGCCTTGGCCTCGAAGTGCGTGTGGCAGTGGCTGCACACGAGCTGCATGTTGCGGACCTACGACGCCCCCCAGCGGAAGTCAACCGGAGCGGACCTAACCCAGCGAGCTGGCCTGCGTCCGCGGAGGTGGTCTCGCCAACCTGCAAGTTGTGGCAAGATCGACGTAGTGCGCATCCTGCTCATCGAAGACGACGAGCGACTCGCCGAACGAACCGCCGAGTACCTGCGCAACCACGAGGTCCAGGTCGAGATCGTGCATCACGGCGACCGAGGCCTCGAGCGAGCAGGCGCTGGCGAGCACGATCTCGTGCTGCTCGACCTGATGCTGCCAGGCATCGACGGGCTCGAGCTGTGTCGCAAGCTCAGGCAGCGCTCGAAGGTGCCAGTCATCATCCTCAGCGCGCGCGGCGACGAGGTTGATCGGATCGTCGGGCTCGAGATCGGCGCGGACGACTACCTGCCCAAGCCCTTCTCTCCTCGCGAGCTGCTCGCCCGGATCCGCGCGGTCCTGCGTCGGCAAGCGGCGGCCGGACCGAGCGACGACGACGTGCTGACGGTCGGGCCGCTGCGGATCGATCGGGTCCGCCGGATCGCCGCGATGGGTGACATCACCTGCGAGCTGACGGCCTACCAGTTCGATCTGCTCTGGGTGCTGGCCTCGCAAGCCGAGCGGGTGCTCAGCCGCGCCCAGCTGTTCGCCCAGGTCCGCGCGCTGCGAGGCGAGCCGCCGCAGGAGTTCGATCCGACCGTCGACCGATCGATCGACGTGCACCTCAGCAAGATCCGCCAGGCGCTCGCGGCCGCCGACCCGACGCTGGGGTCGACGCTGATCAGGACCATCCGCGGGGTCGGCTACGTGCTCTCGCCCTCGCACCCGAGCGAGCGGAGCGAGTGAGCCAGACATCGGAGCCGAGCGCGACGCCGACGCTGCCTCAGCTGCGGCAACGGGGACGCGCCCGCGCGAGCCTGTTCGTCCGCATCTACGCGACCTTCGTGCTCTCGGTGCTGGGCTTCACCTTGCTCGCCGGGCTGTTGATCGGGTTGGCGGCCCGGACCTGGGGCGAGCAGCGGGTTCGCGAGGTGACCACGCGCATCGAGCTCGAGGCGCCGGCGTTGATCGACGCGCTCGATGATCCCAGTGACGCCGCGCTGCGCGAGACGGTCGCTCGGCTCGAGCGAGAGTTCGACGCCCGCGTGACCGTCTACGAGCGGCTCCGCGGACGTCGGCTGGCCCCGCCGCGCCCACGGCCAGCCGACGCGAGCGAGCCACCGCCCCCTCCGCCACCACAGCTGAGCCGCGAGGAGCTGATCCAGCTGCGTCGCGGACAGCCAGTCGTGCAGCGCAGCATCGCTCGGCCGCCGCTGCTCTTGATCCCGGTGTTTGAAGGAGAGATCGAGCCGCTGAACCTCGACCTCGGCGACGCAGAGGAACGAGAGGGGCCCGAGCGAGCCGATGTCGATCCCTCGCCCACGAGCCGCAGGCCGGCCGGGTCCCGAGCTCGCCCGAACGACGGGCTGGTCGCGCTGATCCGGCTCGAGCCTCGCACCAACCCGACCCGCACCTTCGTGCTGATCGGGCTGCTGCTGCTCGGCGTGCTCGCGATCGGTGCGCTGCCGCTGGCCCGCTCGTTGACGCATCGGCTCGCGCGGCTCGAGAAGAGCACCCGACAGCTCGCGCTCGGCGACTTCTCGCATCGCGCCGAGTTCGACGGTGACCCTCCGCGCGACGAGATCGATCGCCTCGCCCTGGCCTTCAACGAGATGGCCGAGCGGCTCG
>CBFGLP010001089.1:0-2203 GCA_965649595.1 uncultured Myxococcales bacterium
GCGCGATCCAGCTCGATCAGCGTGCCGTCGCGCGGATCGAGCTGCGGCTCGCGGCTCTGCGCGGGCGGGGCCAGGGCTGCTCGATAGCGGCCGAGCTGAGCGTCATCGAGCGGGCCGAGCAGCGCGTGGACCTCGGCCACGTCGTCGCGCTCGAGCCCGACGAAGTCGGGATAAGCGAAGTGATCGAGGATCAGCTGATCACCGAGCTCGCGCACGACCAAGAGACCGCGGCCGCTGTCCTGACGCACGACCGCGACCACGCCGTCGAGCTCGAGCAGGCCGCGGATCAGCTCGTAGCCGGGTCGCGGCGGCAAGGGAGCGCCCGGCAGCAGCACCTCGGACCCGCCCGGGTGCCGGCCGATCACATCGGTGTAGCGGGCGGTGAAGCGGCCCTTGCGATCGGTGCGTCCGGCCAAGCGCCAGTGCACGCGCGGGACCTCGGTCGCCTCGAGCTGCTCGCGCAGCGGCAGCGCGAGCGACTCGAACATCTGCAGCTGGATCGCCTCGACCTCGCACTCGGCCTTGGTCGGCGCGTCGATGCACTCGGGCACGAGCTCGCGGCTGCCGAGCCGAGTAGCGATCGTGCACATGCAGGGGCCGAGCCCCTCGGCCTCGCTGATCAGCTCGTCACGCCGGCGACGAAGCTCGGCGATCGCCTCGCTCGCGCGCTCGAGTGTCGCGTCGTCGGGCGCGTGCAAGCTCGCACACACGACGCGATCCCGCTCGAAGCCCAGCTCGTCGAGCGCGATCGGATCGAGCCCTCGGGTATAGAGGCCGGTCGGCGGCTGCGGGGTCGGGACCGCGTCGATCAGGCGTGGGAGCTGGAGGTTGGGTCCGGCGACGGTGCAGCGGATCACCGCCGCGTCGCTCGGGATCCACTCGGGCGCGCCCTTGCGGACGCCACAGCCGGACAGGCAAACGAGCGCGACCAGACACTGCGCCCATGCGAGCGGGGGCTGGCTGCGAGCACGCGGCACGACGCGCAGGGTAGCAAAGCGGCGCTCGAACGCGCAGGCGGATCCCGCACGCGTTATCGTGCTCGCGGTGCTCTGGCGCGCTCTGGCCCTGCTCGCTGCCCTCGTCGTGCCGATCCTGCTCATGCTCGAGCCGATCGCGGCCGCGCTGCCCTCGGCTTGGATCGGGGCTACGATCGCGCTCGGCTGCGCGCTACCGATCGTGCTGCGAGCGAACGACCAGCGCACGCAGGCGCTACTCGGAGCCGCGTTGGCGGGCGTGGCCGCGCTTGTCGGACCGGAGCTCCCGGGGCTGTGGCGAGCTCGCGCCGGGATCGACTCGCTGCCGGTCCACGACCTGCGAGCGGCTCCGCTTCCGACCGAGGCGAGCGATTACGCGGCGGTGCAGGGCTACCTACGAACCGAGTGGGTGCTCGACGAGTATCGGGTCGAGAAGGGAACCCGACCGGATCAGAACGAGCGCGCGAACGCGGTGTTGGTGCCGCTGCTCGGGACCGAGGGTGAGGCGATCGACGCGACCGCGGGCGTGATCGTGATCGCTCGAGTGACGCCGGAGCTGGCCGAGCGCGGCGGGCTGGTGACGGTCCGCGGGAAGCTGGGGCCGGTCGCCCCGGGTGTGATCGAGGCGCTGTTCGCCGTGCAGGGCCAGGTGGCAGGCGAGGTCCCGGCGCGGATGCTCGACTCGTTCGAGCTACCAACGCCCGGTCAGGTCTGGACACGCGTCGCCGTGTTCGTGGTCGCGATGTTGCTGGCGCTCGCGCTGCTGGGGACGGCGGTCCCGCGCGAGACGTCGAGCTGAGGGGGCGTGCATGAGCAAATCGCCCGATGGCTAACCACCGGGCGATCGTGTCGACTAGGTCGAAGGTGCGCCTGAGCTCAGGCGCGCGTGGCCGAGATCAGGGAGCCTCTTCCTCCTCGGTCTCCTCCTCGTCTTCCGCCTCGTCCTCGGCGTCCTCGACACCGTCGTTGTCGTCGTCCTCGTCCTCTTCGTCCTCGACGCCGTCGTTGTCGTCGTCCGCGTCTTCGGAGTCCTCGATGAGATCGCCGTCGCGGTCGATCATCGGTTCACTGGCTTCCTCGTCACATCCAGCGACAGTGAGTGCAAACGTGGCGAGCAAGGCAAGGGGTAGGCTGCGGTTCATCATGTAGTCTCGGTCCTCGCCGATTTAGTTGCCGCTACCCCGGGCGGATTACAGCGGGCCTCGAGCGCGCCTTCGCGCGAGGGCTCG
>CBFGLP010001090.1:0-19129 GCA_965649595.1 uncultured Myxococcales bacterium
GCGATCACGACGACCAAGATCAGCTCGCAAGCGATCAGCCAGCGGCGCTTGGTCTCGTAGCCGTCGACGAAGGGACCCCACAGGAACTTGAGGTTCCACGGGAGGTGAAAGAGCGAGGTCAGGCCGATCGCCTGCAGCGACGCGCCGAGCTCCTTGAACAGGATCTCGGCGAGGCTGTTGACCACGGTGTAGGGGAAGCCCTGCGCGAAGTAGACGGTCGCGACCCACACGTCCGGGCGGACGCGCTTTGGGCCGCGCTGGTCGGTCGCTCGGGGCTCGGCATCGGTGGGACTCGTCACGCGAACCTCCAGAGCGTCATTGCAGCGCCACGGCCAGGGCGATCGCGGCGATTGCCAGGGCAGCAACGCCGAGCCCGATCGCTACCCACGATCGTCGACCCACCCCGACCATCGACACGGACACGGACGAGCTCTCACCATGCGCGAGCTCGCCGTCCTCGCGGCTGCGAGCGGCTCGCAGCGAGCGAGCGAAGCGGTCCATGTCGGAGAAGCGATGCTCGCGATCCTTCTCGAGCGCTTGGAGGATCACGGCGTCGGCGATCGTCGGGATCCGCCCGCTCGGGTGCGCCTCGCTCGGCGGCCGCGGGCGCTCGTGCATGTGCTTGGACAGGACCTCGTACTCGTCAGCGCCCTCGAAGGGGACCTTGCCGACGAGCAGCTGGTAGAGCAGCACGCCGACGCCGTAGACGTCGACGCGGCCGTCGAGCTCGAGCCCCTCGCACTGCTCGGGCGCCATGTACTCGGGCGTGCCGAGGTTGACGCCGGTCCGGGTGTCGACCGCCGAGAGCTCCGGATCGATCAGCTTGGCGATGCCGAAGTCGAGCACCTTGACGAAGTCGCGGCCGCGTTCACTTTCGCGTTCGATCAGCACGAAGTTCTCGGGCTTGACGTCGCGATGGATGATGCCGGCTCGGTGGGCCGCGTGCAGGGCCGAGCAGATCTGCTCGCCGAGCGCGAAGGCTCGCCGCCACGGCAGCGGCCCCTGCTCGCGGATCAACGCGAGCAGGTCGACGCCGGGCAGGTACTCCATCGCGTAGAAGGGCTGGCCCTCGGGCGTGTAGCCGAACCCGAGCACCTCGACGATGTGCTCGTGACCGATCCGCGAGGCCGCGGCGACCTCCTGCTCGAAGCGGGCGAACATGCCCTCGGTGTCGACCAGCTCGCGCCGCAGGACCTTGATGGCGACGTCCCGGCCCTCGTGATCGCGTGCGCGCCAGACCGTGCCCATGCCGCCAGCGCCGAGCCGTTGCTCGATGGTCCAGCGGTCATTCAGCCGCTGGCCCTCGCGCGACTCGATCTCGGGGCTCATGCTCACGGGCGGTCCTAGCTACCACGACGGGCCTCAGGCCGCACTTTTATGGCCGCTGCGCGCGACCGCGGGCCAGGGCAAGATCGCGAAGGCGAGCACGAGCAGGGCACAGCCCAGGCCCAGCCCAGGGTTGGTGAGCAGCGAACCCGCGTGGCTGGACAAGAACCCACGCCAGACCAGCAGCGCGGACACGGCCGCGAGCGCGAGCGCGGCCACCCGTACGAGCCAGCTCGAGCGATCCCAACCGAGCGCTAGCCCCACGCCGACGAAGGGCAGCAGCGGGATCAGGTAGCGGTGGTCCTCGCTCCCACCGCCCCAGGGAGTCTCATGCATCGCGAGCGCGAGCATCCAGGGCACGAAGCCCAGCAGCGCGCGAGCCAGGAGCTGGCGCTCGGGCTCCGCGAGCGCCCATGAAGGAGGTCCTCGGCGCGCGAGCAGGACGATCAGCCCGATCAAGCCCATGAGGCTGATCGGTGAGCGAGCCAGGAGCCCGGCGTCCCGACCGAGGCCGAGCAGGATCCACAGGCCCTCGAGCGGGTTGCTGGAGAAGGTGGTCGAGCGCTCGCGGGCGAACTCGAAGTTGCCATGAAAGTCGTAGCCGACCGCGAAGGGGCTGCCGAACGCGGCCTGGTGGTAGGCGAGGGTGGCGACGACCAGCGGCAGCGTGCCGAGCAGGACGAAGGCCCAGTGGCGGCGATCGATCGCGAGCAGCGACGCCGGTACGATCGCGAGCAGCAGCAGGTAGTCACACGCGATCGCCCAGGCGCCCGCGAGGCCGGCCAGCAGCGCGAGCGCGCTCGCTCGCGTGGCGGTCTGAGTCGCCGCTCCGCTGGCGAGGGTCGTCCCCCGAGCGAGCCCGAGCGAGAGCGCGGCGTACAGCCAAGCGACGACCGCCAAGGTCGCGGCGCCATGCGAGTAGAGCGTCGTCGCGTAGGGTCCCCACAGCGTCGCGGCGCCGAGGCAGACCAGCGCGAACGCGCGAGCCGAGAGCGTGGCATCGAGCAGCGCCAAGACGCGCGCGAGCAGAGCCAGGCCGATCACGCCGAGCAGCAGCGCGTGCAGGCAGGCCGCGATCGCGCTCCCGATTCGCATCGCCAGCGGCGGTGCGCCGGGCGAGCGCTTGGCGTAGGTCAGGATGTAGGGCTCGCAGGCCGGCAGCGGTCGGACCGTCTCGCCGGCTCGGGCCTGCTCGCGCGCTCGCTCGAGCATCCGGCCGTCGAGGCGGTCGCCGATCCGAGCTGCGAGCAGAGCCGAGAACGCGGTCCCCGGCGGCCGGTCCGAGTAGGCATGACCGTCGCGCTCGGCGAGATCGACCTCGAGGGTCAGCGCGCGATCAGGGTCGATCCGAGCCTCTCCGCGCAAGCCGAGCGCGCGCGCGAGGGCGAGGTGCGATCCGTCGTTGCTGCTGACGAGGCCGGTCACGGCGCTGCCCCACGCGAACGCGAGCAGGGCGAGGATCAGGGCGATGATCCACCGCTCGCGAGGGATTAGCGACGTGCTCACGAGGCTCGCCTCGTCGGGGGATGCGGCCGCAGCGACGCGGTGGTGGCGGAAAGGGCGATCGCGGAGGCGATCCCGTGCGAGGCAATTCGCGATGATGGTTGGGTCGGTACAACCCCGAAGTTTGAACGATTGTATTCCTGTCGTTCGGGCCCACCGGTCTGACAGCCGATTTCGATCGGGACGCTCATGGACGCACCCTCGCTGCGGAGCGATTCTGATCGCGAGCTGACCTCACGATGGCGATGCTACCCCCTCCATCGTCGTGGCGGGCTGGGACACGCGGCCGCGACCACGCCCTCACCCGACGGATTCGAGGATCGAGGCGACCAGCCTCGCGGACGCCGAAGCTCGCCGGGTATGGTCGCCCGCGTGAGCGAGGCCCGGACCAGTGACGTGGAAGCCCGCTTCGACCGCGCGCGAGCGCGGGCCGGGACGGTGCTCGCTCCCTTGGTGCTGCTCATGCTCTTGGTCCTGCCCGTGCCCGGGTTGAGCGGACCGGCGCAGCGACTGCTCGCGATCGGGGCGGCGACGGTGATTCTTTGGATCACCGAGGCCATCCCCTTGGCGGTGACGGCTCTGCTCGCGCCAGCGTTGGCGGTGCTGCTCGACGTGGCGCCCGCGAAGCTGGCGTTCGCTGGTTTTGCGCACCCGTTGATCTTCCTGTTTCTCGGCGGGTTCATGCTCGCCGAGGCCCTCTCGGCGCAGGGCTTTGATCGCCGGGCGGCGCTGTGGCTGCTGGCCCGCGACGGCATCGCAGGGTCACCGTGGCGGGCGCTGGTCGCCGTCGCGGTCGTGGCGTTCGGCTTCTCGATGTGGATCAACAACACCGCGACGACGGCGATGATGCTCCCGATCGCAGTCGGGCTGTGCAACGGCATCCGCAAGCTGTGCCCCAACGACCCCGAGGTGCTCGCTCGGCAGCGGCGCTTCGAGGAGGGCATGCTGATCTGCTTGGCTTATGCGGCTTCGCTCGGCGGTGTGTGCACTCCGATCGGTACCGCGCCAAACATGATCGCGCTCGCCCACCTCGAGCGCATCGGTGTTCACATCGACTTTCTGCAGTGGATGAGCTTTGGGATTCCTGCGGGGATTCTCTCGCTCGCCGCGATGCTCGGTCTGGCGCGGCTGTTCTGGCCACCACCTCTGGCTCGGGTCGAGGGGCTCACTGCCACGGTTCGTGCGGAGCTTTCGGCTCTCGGACCGACGCGACCTGGAGAGCGTCGTGCCGTGCTCGTCTTCGCCCTCGCAATCGCGGGCTGGATCGCGCCTTCGTTGATTCGCATGATTGCCGGTGACACGGCTCCAGCGACGGTGTGGGCCGATCGAGCGTTACCCGAGGGTGTCGTCGCACTGGTCGCGGCTTCGCTGCTCTTCGTCATCCCCTCGGGCGAACATGGCGCAGCGGCGACTTCGATGAGCGAGCCGGGGACCGGTGAGCATCGAACGACACTGCTGGCTTGGTCGCGCGCGACCAGGATCGACTGGGGTACCCTGTTCTTGCTCGGCGGAGGTCTGGCGCTCGGCGACCTCACCGTCGAAACGGGCCTCGCCGACGCGCTGGGCTCTGTCGTGGAAGGCCAACTCGGAGGCGACTCCTCTGGATTGGTTTTGCTCGTTGTTTTCACGACGGTGGTCATTTACGCCACCGAGCTCATCAGTAACACCGCGGCAGCCAACATCATGCTCCCCGTCGTCGTTCCGCTGGCTACGCAGGCGGGCGTCGACCCAGTGCCGATCGTCTTGTCGGTCACGCTCGCGGCCAGCTTCGCGTTCATGCTGCCCGTCTCGACGCCGCCCAACGCGATCGCCTACGGGACTGGACGCGTACGGCTGCCAACCATGGTTCGCTTCGGCGCCTGGATGGACGTCATCGGGCTGATCCTGCTGATCGCCGTGGGCTACTGGCTCTTACCCGTGTTGCGATTGGGATGAGTTGGTAGCGATAGAGCGGTCACGCGGCTCGCTGCCCGCGGAGCGCAGGGGCCGGACAGTGGCGAATCGCCCCACTTGCCTTTCGCGACGAATCGCAGCATTGCGTCGCCGCGGTCCGACCGCGCAACCGAGCTTCTCAGGCATCGCAGGGGCGGTCCAGACTGCACTGTGCCTGGTTTTTCGGTCAAAAGGACGATACCCTCGATCGGGGGCGGACCATGTGTCGAGTGGCGATTCGTGACTGCGCACTCGTGGGTTCGAACCTCGGCGGAGAACCTCAATGAGCAGCAGCTCCTCCCCTCTCACGCTCGTCCCTCGGCCTGGCGCTGTACCGAAGCCGCGGGAGACTCGAGTCGCAGATCAGATCGCCGAGGTGCTCGTCCGGCATCGTGTAGATCGAGTGTTTGGGATTCCGGGGGGGACCATCTCGCCCGTGTTCGACGCCCTGTTTGGAGCGGGGATCGAGCTGGTCACCTGTCAGCACGAGACCATGGCCGTGTACGCGGCGGCTGGCTACGCGCGAGCGACTGGGTCGCCGGGCGTCGTCGCGGTGACCTCGGGGCCTGGTGCTCTCAACTCGCTCACCGGTCTGGCGGCCGCGGGCCGTGACGAGCTGCCGGTCGTCGTGCTCTCGGGCGAGCCGGACTTGCGCAACCTTGGCCGCTCGCCGCTGCAAGACGGCAGCGCGTCGGGGCTCGATCTGATGGCGATGGTTCGGCCGATCACCAAGTTCGCCGAGCTGGTGCTGCGAGCCGAGCGGGCGGCGGTCGTCGTCGATCAGGCGCTCGCGCTGGTCGGCCAGCAGCCGTTCGGCGCCGCGTTCGTCAGCCTGCCGGTCAACCTCACCTACGCCAACGTGCTCCCAGCTCGACTGCCGCCGCTCATCTCGCGCGGCCTCGAGCCCGACCTCGCAACCTGCCGGCGGATCGCCAGCATGCTCGCGAGCGCCACGCGTCCGGCGATCATGCTCGGGGTCGGAGCGCAGCGAGCCGAGGTTCACTCGCTGGTGCTCGAGATCGCCGAGGCCCTGCGGATCCCGGTGTTCAGCGACATCGAGGGCAAGGGCGTGTTTCCCGAGTCGCACCCGCTCTCGCTCGGCGTGTTCGGGGTCGCCAACCGAGGCATCGCCCACACCTACGTCGACGAGGGCGTCGATCTGCTGCTGACGATCGGCTGTCGCTTCGACGACACCAGCACGGCTGGCTACTCCGAGTCGCTGCGTCCGGCTCGTGGTCAGCTGATCCAGCTCGACCACGATCTCAACCGGATCGGCCGCTCCTACGCGCCGGACCTCGCGATGTGTGCGGACCTCGGGCTCACGCTACAGCGGATCCAAGAGCACCTGCCGACCTTGCCCCCGCAGCAGCTGCTGCAGCGCGACCGAACCCTGCGCGAGGCTCGGGCTCGCGCGAGCGAGCCGATCGCTCCGCAGCTGCGGCCGCAGGCGCCCCACGATCCGCGCACGATCGCGCCGGTCCTGCGCGAGGCCGTCGGTCCCGACGCGGTGTTCTGCTGCGACATCGGCAATCACATGCTCTTCACCGCGCAGAACCTGGTCGTCGATCGGCCCGACGGGTTCTCGGTCTCGCAGGGCATCGGCGGCATGGGCTCGGGCATCGGCACGGCGATCGGCATGCAGCTCGCGTTCGGGCACCTGCGCCAGGTCGTGTGCGTGTGTGGTGACGGCGGCCTGCTGATGAACGGCAACGAGCTGGCTACCTGCGCTCGCTACCGGATCCCGCTGATCTTGGTCGTGTTCAACGATCGCAAGCTCGGGATGGTCGAGCAGGGCTTCGGCGCGCTGTTTGGCCGCTCGCCCGACTTCCAGTGCCCGCCGGTCGACTTCACCAGCTATGCGCGCTCGCTCGGTCTCGCGGCCGAGCGGGTCGAGCGGGTCACCGACATCCCGCGGCTGATCGCCGAGCACCAAGGCGAGCCCTTGCTGCTCGACGTGCCGATCGACCCGAGCGTCAGCGCCCTCAACCCGCGCGTGGATCTGATGCAGGAGGGCGACTGATGCCGCGCCCGAGCGGCGCCGGCGTCGGCATCCTCGGTTTGGGCATGGGCCTGCCGGAGCAGGTCCGCGGCAACGACTTTTGGTCGGAGCAGGCGCTCGCCGAGCACCGTCAGCGAGCGCCGACCGACTTCATCGCGCACGTCGACTTCCGCACGCTCGAGCTCGATCCCGAGGTCTCACGCCTCTCGGCCGGGAGCCGGCGTGATCCCTTTCGTGGCACTC
The DNA here is from genome assembly GCA_965649595.1 of uncultured Myxococcales bacterium. Classification (GTDB taxonomy): domain Bacteria; phylum Myxococcota_A; class Polyangia; order Nannocystales; family Nannocystaceae; genus Plesiocystis. The sequence goes on from CBFGLP010001090.1 coordinate 7,004, forward strand.
GCTTTCGTCGAATCGCCGAAGAGGGCACGTCCTCGTCCGAGCTCGAGCTGCGCGCGGCTCGGGCTGCGCTGGAGGCTGCGGCCGTCGAGCCCGACGCGATCGATCTGCTCTTGGTCTATACGCTGCTGCCCGACACGCCAGCGCCGCTCAACCATGGGACCTTGGCAGCGCAGCTGCGCCTGCGCGCAGACGTGCAGGCGATGAGCGTCGCGACCGGCTGCGCGTCGTTCATCACCCACCTCGCCCTCGCTTCGCGCTTGATCCGGTCCGGCGCCTATCGTCGCGCGCTGATCGTCCAGAGCGCCCTGACCTCGCCGATCATCGATCCGCTCGATCCCGCCTCGATCCACTGCGGGGACGCGGCCGCGGCCGCGGTGCTCGGTCCCGTCGAGCCTGGGTTGGGGTTCGTCGGCGAGCACCAGATCACTCAAGGCGAGCTCTCGGGGGCAATTCGGCTGGTCCCCCCGAGCACCCAGCGCGACGCCTCCGGACGCGAGTATCCGCCTTGGTATCGCGGTGATCTGCACGGGCAGCGCTTGTTCGCGACGGTCACGGATCCGCTGGCCGGCATCCTGCCTGCGGCCAAGACCGCGAGCTATTGTCGGCAGTGCTGCGCGCCGCTCTTGGATCGCTTCGAGGTGCGCCCGGACGAGGTCGATCTCGTGGTAGCGAGTCAGCCGGCGCATTGGTACGGCGCTGCTTGTGCCGAGGCGTTGTCCATCGATCCTGCGCGCGTCCACCAGACCTTCGAGGACTACGCCCACGTGATGGTCTGCAGCGTGCCGCTCAACCTCTGGGACGCGCACCGGCGCGGACGCATCGAGCAGGGCGACCTCGTGTTGCTCTACGCTTCGGGGGCCGGCTTCGTGCAGGTCGGCGCGCTCTATCGTTGGGCCGCTCCGTAACCCCCGATCGGGCACGAACCAACGCCCCGTGAGTGGCGGGCAGGGCTAGCTAAGCCTGCTTGGGCTTGGACCGGTTGTTGCTGGCCTCGTGCAGCAGGTCCTCGAGCTCGGACAGCGCGAAGGGGACACCGAGCGTCTTGCCGGCCTCGAGCACGGCCGGGGTGCCGCGGCGGACTATCTCGACCAGGTGGGTCTCGAGCAGGGGCTCCAGCACTCGCAGCGAGTCGAGGGTCTTGCCATCGGCGAGCAAGAGCACCGAGCCCTCGATGAGCTCGGGCTCGAACTGGTTGGGTGACACCGCCTGGGGAGTCGCACCGAGCTGGATCAGCGCGGAGACCATGGTCTGACGGATGGCCTCGTCGCCGTGCACGACCACGACCTTGATGGTGCGATCGCTTCGAGTGTCGCGGACCTTGACCGGAAGGTGCGAGATCAGTCGGACGCTGTGGCGATCGGTCGAGGCTTGGAAGAAGCCGCCGAGGCCGGCGCAGAGCTCTTCGCAGGCCTTGAAGCCGCCGAGCATCGGCACGTCGGTGCCTCGACCGCTCGCCCGCACGCTCGCGGCGAGGTAGCGGCCGGGGTTCGCCTGCGGGAACTCGCCGAGATCACCGACCCCGAACGCCTCGCTCTGGAGCCGCATCTCGATGCGCGCCTGCCCGCCGACGGCGTCGCGGGCAGTGAGCAGCATGTTGACCAACAGCACCTGCAGGTCGCTGGGGGAGATCGGCACCTCGAAGTCCGGCTCGGGGCACTCGATCTGCAGGTCGACCGGGCCGAGCGAAGGCGCAACCGTGGTGCGAAGCGGTGCGATCACGTCCGCGAGCTTGGTCGCCTGCGAGCGGGTGTCGTCGAGTGACCAGGCGGCCAAGATCTCGTGATCGACCGCGCTGAACGAGGGTCCGCTCTCGCGGGCGCTCGGCTCGAGCGCCGCCCGCACGACCGAGTCGGTCAACGAGCCGAGGGTTGGATTGCCGAGCGGTAGGCCGGCCAGCTCGGGCTCGACGAACTCGCTGGTGAGCGCGTGGTTGCCGAGGCCGAGCCGCCGACCGAGGTTGCGGACGATCCGCTCGTGCTCGGCGGCCGCGAGCACGTTCTGAGCCTTGAGCACCTGCGCGAGCGCGCGGTGGGCCTCACGAGCGGCATAGAGGTTGCCGTGCTTGTCGAGCTCGCCGAGCACTCGATCGGCTCGCTCGAGCACCTCCTTGGTGTTGCGCTCGGCGACCGCACGCTTGAGCTCGTAGAGATCGGTCAGCACCTTGAGGCGCGGAGAGGCGCGCGCGGCTCGACGGAGCTTTCGCAGCGCGCTGCGGTGCATCCGTCGCTCCTCACGGCTGGGGAACGAGCGGGTGAGGATCACGAACGCCGTGGCGGCGTGGAGCTCCTGGCAGAACTCCGGCACGCCGGGCAGCTCGGCGAGCTCGAGCTGCCCGAGCCGAACCTGCGTGAACGCGAACTCGACCTCGCCCACGTCGAGCGCCGCGTAGGCGAGGTGCGTGCGGGAGATCAGTCGCTCGGTCGGCGAGAGCTCGGGCGCCTCGATCGACACCGCGACGTTGAGCAGCCGCGCCTCGGCGTCGCTGCGGCCCTGCCGGGCGAGCACGGCCACGCGCATGGCCTCGAACGAGGCCAGCAGGATCTCGCGGCCGTGTCGGCGGGCCATCGACACGCCCTCCTCGATCCAGCCGAGCAAGGTCTCGGTCGACTCGCGGTCGCGCCCGTAGATGCAGCGCATCATCATCGAGATGATCGAGATCGACACGTCGCCGGTCTGGCGGAACAAGTCGACGGCCTCGTCGAGCATCCGCTGGCCCTGCTCGTAGCGACCCGAGGGCAGCATGCACAAGTGGGCCCAGTTGTGCAGCACGACCGCGCGACCCCAGGTGTCCTTGGCGTCGGTCGCAATCTCGAGCGCGTCGCTGAACAGCTTGTCGCTGGCGCTGTAGTGGCCCATCGTCGCTCGCAGGGCCGCCTCGAAGCTGCGCGCGACGGTCGTCGGGCCGGTGCGAAGCCCTCGGTAGAGCCAGCGGACCCGCGCGGTGAACATGATCACCAGCATCGGCTCGGAGACAAGCACCGACACGATCATCTGCGGGTAGAGCCGGCTCAGCGCCTCGCGCAGCGGGATCGGGGTCCGCGGCGTGAAGAACATCGAGCCGATCACCGAGATCAGCGTGACCGCGAGGCGCCCGAGGTTGGAGGTCGGCAGCGGCTCGGCGACCCGCTCGAGCGCCATCTGGCCGAGCGCTTGGGCCTCTTTCATCTGGGTCTTGGAGAACAGGAAGTGCGACGCCTTGGTCGCGACGTGCACGGCCCGCTCGGGCTCGGCGGTGGCGATCAGTGCGGTGTAGAGCTCGACCGCGCTCTCGAGGTCGTTGCTCAGCAGGCAGATGTCCGCGAGGCCCTCGGCGGCGATGCTGCGCTGGTCGGGATCCCGGCTGCGCTCGAGCGCGCGCTCGAGGTGCCAGCGTCCACGCTCGAGGTCGTAGACGCCCAGCCGCTCGCGCCCGGCTTCGACGTGGAGGCGCGAGAGGTTGTCGAAGTCCTCGGGCCCCGCGACGCTCTCGTCGAACGCGAGGTCGCGGTGATAGGCGATCTGGGCGATTGGAGCCTTGCGTCGCTCGAGCAGCGCCGCGACGACTCGATGGGCGTCGCGTCGCTGGGCGGGGTCGGCCAGCTCGAGCACCAGCTCGCGGACCGAGTCGTGGGGGAAGCGGACGAGCTGATCGCTGCGGGTGAGGATGCCTCGTTCGCTCAGCGCGAGCAGGCTCTCGTCGAGGCTCGCTGGATCGTCGATCAGCTCGACCAGATCGCTGATCCTCAGCTCGAGGCCGAGCACCGACATGCGCAGGACCAGCAGGCGGACCTCTTCACTGGTCCCGGCCAGCCGGAAGCCGAACAGGTCACGGATGTTGGGCTCGAGATCGAGACCCTCGCGCAGGTGCTTGCGTGCCCGCCAGATCGCGTCCTCGCTACCGAGCACCAGCAGACCGTGGTCCAGCCATGCGCGCAGGTTGGCCCAGATCGCCAGCGGATAGCCGCTGCTTACCGACCACAGCGCGTCGGTGAGCTCCTCGAGATCGGCGATCGAGCCCGGCAGCGTCCGCTTGAGCAGCGACGCGACGTCGCTGGGCTCGAGCGGTGGTAGCTCGACGAACTGAACCGGGAAGTCGGGCTTGAACTGGTCGTCCTCGTCGCGCAGACCTGCGATCACGAAGGTGTGGTGAGCCGGGCGGGCCTGCGCGAGCAGGCGCAGGACCGTCAGCGAGCTCGAGTCGGCCTCCTCGAGGTTGTCGAGCACGAGCACCAGCGGCCGCCGCTGGGTCCCGAGCGCGCGGAGCAGATCGCCGATCACGACCGTGTGCCGACTGAAGTCCTCGCCGAGCTCGAGCTGCGGCAGCTCTTCCATCGAGCGCAGCACGTTGCCCAGCGCCGGCGCGCTCTTGGTCACGACCGCGCCGAGGTTGCGGATCGATCGGTTGATCCGCTGGCGGACCGCCTCGCGCTCGGTCGGGTCGAGGGTCCGCAGAGTCCGTGCGAGCTGATCGAGGGCGCCGAGCAGGCCACCGCGGGTCTCGGCGCTGTGCGGCTGCCAGGTGCCGGTCAGCACGAACGCGTCGTTGCAAGCCAGCCGGTTGGCGACGAACTCGCGGAGCACTCGCGACTTGCCCACGCCGCGCCGGCCACGAACCACATACACGCTGGGCTGGGCGATCTCGGCGCGCAGGAGCCCCTCGCTGAGGGTCGCGAGCGTGGACGCACGACCGACGAAGGGGGGCTCGCTCGGGAGCTCGACCTCGGCGAAGAGCAGGTGGTCACCAGCGAGCGCACGGATCCGCTGCCACAGCTCCCGCGCGCTCTCGGGCTTGGGCTCGCGGATCGTCGCCGCCGCGTCGCCGCCGAGATCGGTCAGTAGATCGAGCAAGCGCTCGATGTCGTGGTCGGGATCTCGGTCGTCGACCAGCAGGTGCTCGAAGCCGTCGAGGCTGAAGCGACCGCGTTGGACTCGGAGCTGGCGTGGGTCGAAGGCGACGCCGAACACCTCGGCTTCGTGGAGCTTGCCGAGCAGCGCGGCGAGGTCACTGGCGAGCAAGAGCAGGCTGCGGCGATCGAGCGGCGCCGCGCGCCGCACCACGCCCGCAGCTCCGATCGCAATCTGTCCGGTGTCGAGCTGGCTGCCGAGCGGGACGTCGCAGACCGCCGCAATCCGGGTGCCGGTCTCGATGATCGCGTGCAGGGTTGGCTGCACGCGGGTGGCGAGCGTGAGCGCGCGTCGCAGCCGAGCGACGTCCTGCTCGTCCTCGACATCGAGCAGATGCAGCTCGAGGCGATGGTGGGTCTCCGGATCACCGAGCGAGCGATGTAGATCGGTGACAGCGACGTTGGTGAAGCGCTCGCTCTCGCGCCGCCGACCGACCACGCAAAACCGCTCCCACAAGATGACGCCCGGCTCGATCTCCTCTTTGGAGACTGAAGCTAGGCGTCCGAGATCCTGAGGAGCTGAGATGCCCGTTGCCATGACCGAACGGCTCGAACGGATCCAGCTTGACCCGAGCGGAGGCTGGCCGCTCGTTCCAGTCCGATCAAGCCAGCGGAATGCCGAAGATGAAGCGGGTGCCTTCGCCGGGCTTCGACTGCAGCTGCAGCGTTCCGCCCCACTCGCTCACGAGGCGCCGACACACGGGCAAGCCGACGCCCGAGCCCTTGTCCTTCGTGGTGAAGAACATGTCGAACACCTTGTGCTGCAGCTCTTCCGCGATGCCAGGTCCATTATCGGCCACTTGGACGAAAACATCGTCGGTCGCGACCCAAGCGGACACGACCACGCGGCCGGTGCCATCTTCGATCACGTCCAGGGCGTTGCTGATCAGGTTGGTCAGCACGCGCAACAGGGCTCCACGCGGGGCCTTGACCTCGACACGCGGCGGATCCTCGAGCAGCAGGCGGCCCTTGGCCACGCGCCGATGCATTCGCAGCGTCGTTTGCAGGAGCTCGGGGAGATCGACGACGGTGCCACCACCCGCGCCACGCTGGATGGCCACACCATCGCGGGTGATGTTGGCCATCGTCACCGCGACCAGGCGGAGCTCGTCGAGCGTGCGCAGGACGTCGCGGGCCTTATCGGGGTCGGCGTTGCTCGTCGCCATTGCGAGCACGCCGTTACGAGCGTGATCGATGTGGGCGAGCAGCACTTGCAGCAGCGATCGAAGATCGTGCATCGCACCTGCAGCCAGCGATGCACACGCGGCACGATCGATCTGCTCGGCCAGCCGCTCGACCAGCGACACGGCTTGCCCGTTGTTCTTGACCTTGCGACCGAGGTCGTCGAGGAACCCCAGCAAGCTACGACCGAAGGCCTCGGGGTCGCCGGACTCCTGATAGAGGCGGTCGAGCTCGGCCTGGAGATCGACGGATGCCTGATTCTGTGCGGACTGCGTCATGGCGCGAGGGCTCCTCGGGCGTCAGCGAGACTACGGACTCGCCGGTGAGCATAGATCGATACTCCCCTGAACGAAAGAACCAAGAGTCGACCCAAAGGACACGGCGAGGCCCGCTCGCAGGTCGGGAGCAAATACCTGCCAAACACAATTCCACGGCGTGGGCGCATGATTGGGAGCGAGGGTCCGCTCGCCAAGTGAAGCAGCTGTGGTCGCTAGCGCCCGGCATTGCTGGCGCAGCGGCGGAGTCACGCGGGAGATTCTGCCACGAGGACCAGGGGTCGGCATCGGCGACGTTCTCGCCGATGCCTTTCCGTACTCGACAGATCTCTCATCGGGTTCGTGACCGACTGACCCTGCCATGAGGGCGAGCTGATCAGGCCCCCTGCGGGGGCCGGACGAGTGGTTGCGAACCCGGAACCAGCCCACCGAGATCGCGTAGCGATCTCGCGGCCGCGAAGCGGCCGTGCGTGGCTGAGTACACGACGCCTGCGGGGGGCTAAATCAGCCTCTTATCGACCAACCAACGGATGGTGTCCTCGAGGCCCCGCTCGAGCGGGAACTCGGGCTCCCAACCAAGCTCGGCTCGAGCGCGCGCGTCGTCGCACCACCACCCGGGCGAGAGGCTTCCACGGGCCTTGTCGAGCGTGAGCGCCGGGACCTTGCCGCGCATGCGTCCGATCCCTTGGTTGATCCACCCGACGCTCTTCACGGCGAAGCCAGGCATCGGGATCGTGATCGCGCGTCGACCCATCGTCGCCGCGGCAAGCTGGCCGAACTCGGCAACCGTCGTGCGTCCGCCGTCGGTGAGATAGTAGATGCCCATCCCGCGCGGGTCGTCGACATCGCCGAGCTCGTGGGGCTCGGCTCCGCCCTCGCCCAGCACGTGCTGCTCGCGCTGCGCTTCGCCGAAGCGCGGTAGCGGCCGACCGCGCTCGCCGGCCAACGCGATGCCGACGGCGAGATCGCGGCCGTGTATGGCGGACATCCACGTCGGCCGGAGGCCCGGTTGCGCGACCACCCGCATCGCGGCCGACTTGATCATTTGCAGGACGTCCTCGTCGCGCGGTCCATAGACGAGCGGCGGACGAACGATCACGAGCTCGAGCTCGCCGCGCGGGCCCGCGTCGCCGGCCGCCGCCCAGAGCAGCTGCTCGCCGCGGAGCTTGGAGTCGCCGTAGAGCGTGAACCCAGCTCGATGACGATGATGCTCGCGGCGCGGGACCTCGGGGTGCGAGGGACCGGCGGCCATCAGCGAGGAGACGAGCACGACTCGACGCGGGCCTCGGCGCCAGCCCGAGCTTTGGGCGCGCGCTCGATCGACCGCGTCGAGCAGCGTGGCCACGCCCGCGACGTTGGCAGCGTCGAAGCCGTTCTGATCGAAGGCCGCGGTCACGCCCGCCACGTGGTAGACGACGTCGATCCCGTGCATCGCCGCTGCCACCGCGTCGGCGTCGTCGAGGCTGGCGTAGGCGAGCTCGAAGGGCCGACCCTCGGCGGCCTGCTCGAGCTTGGCGAGGCGCGAGCTCTTGCGAACCATCGCTCGGACGGCGTGGCCGCGCTCGCGCAGGACCGCGGCGAGGTGGCTGCCGATGAACCCGCTCGCGCCGGTGATCAGGGCCGCGTGCGTGGTCAAGCGCCGAGCTCCTGCTCGTAGAGGCGGTAGTGGGCGGCCGGCTTCGAGCCCATGCTCTCGATCGCTCGGTTGACCATGTGGTTGTCCTCCAGCGTCCAGCCGATCTCGCCGCCCCACCAGCCGAGCGCCTTGCTGCGCCGGTGCATCTCGACGAACAGGATCGAGTCGAGCCCGCGCCTGCGGTAGCCCTCGCGGATGCCCATCAGGATCAGCCGGCCCGAGTCGACCTTGTTGACGACCTTGAGATCCCAGATCAGCCGGAAGATCCCGAACGGGAACAGCTTGCCGTCGAGCTTCTTCAAGACCGGGTTGACGTTCATGATGATCAGCGCGAACGCGACCGGCCGGCCCTCGACCTCGGCGATCAAGGGCAGGGTCGGGTGCAGGACCATCTTGAGATCCTTGGCGATGTGCCGGAATTCCTTCTCACCGACCGGGACGAACCCCCAGTTGTGCTCCCACGCGTCGTTGTAGATCTCGAGCGCGCGGCCGACCTCGGCGTCCCAGTCGGCGAAGCTCATCGCCCTGACCGTGACGTTCTCCCGCTTCTTGATCATCTCGGCGATCCGCTCGACCCGCGGCGGGACCGGATCTTTCAGCTCGATGTGCCACTGGATCAGGTCCTTGGCCTTGCGCAGGCCCTGGCCCTGGATCAGGCCATCGTACCAAGGCGGGTTGTAGGGCATGTTGATGCCGGGGTCGCGATCGAACGCGTCGATCAACACGCCGCACACGTAGTTGGTCGAGAGATCCATCGGCCCGATCATTCGCGCGAGCCCGCGATCGCGCAGCCACGCGCGCGCGCGCTCGAACAAGGCCTTGGCGACCTCGGGATCGTCGGGGCACTCGAACATGCCGAAGTAGCCGGCGCCGTCCTGGTGGAACTCGAGCCAGTCGCGATCTTCGACCGCCGCAATGCGACCGACGTCGCGGCCATTCTTGCGAGCGATCCACAGCGCCACGTCGGCATGCTCGAAGAAGGGGTTCTTGGTCGGGCTCAGGTAGTCGCGCCGATCCATCATCAGCGGCGGAACCCAGTGGCTGTTCGGGTAGAGCTCGCGATGGATGTGCCAGGGCACTCGGATGAAGCGATCGACCAAGCTGCGGTCGCTCAGGGGGACTTCGACGATCTCGACGGCAGGCATGGGCGGCGACGCTCGCCATTGCCACCGAGATCGCTCGCAGTCAATCGCCGGTGAGCCCCGCTCACTCGCGGACAACGGTGAACGAGCTTCGCCATGAGAGATCTCCGCGTCGAGCCGTCGTCCGGGACACTGATCAATAAGTATTTGAAATAACTGGCCTAAATGAGGTCCGGGGAAACGCTTGCTTGACATGAATTCTGATTCATTTCATGAACGGCCAGCTCGACCCCCGCCCGAGCTCGCCCGGGAGGGTGACGGCTCGGTCCGTGCTCGGTGTTGCACGCGCTGGACGAGCCAATGGGGATCATCACGCGACGACCGAAGCCCGAAGGAGGATCCCAGTGATCCGGATGCTGGTGTGGCGAGACGCTTCCAGGGCAGAGGGGGGATCAATCCCTCACGTCGCTTGCCTCACAGCCGAGGCGGACCCGAGGGCTCGACCATCGTCGGCTGCCCTCGCAATATCCCCCGCCATCCGACCGGCTCTCCCGCGACGGCCCGTTGCAGGCTGCAACGCTCGTTCAAGCGGTTCCAGCGCCAAAACCCACCACGGGATCTCGCAGCGATTTTTCCGTGACAGGTCCGCACCTTTGACGGTACTGAGCCCCCCACCCAGGGCCCTTCCAGGCGCCCTTGGCACCCCCTCGGTACCGCCCAGCCCGGGCCGCTCCCCCCACCCAGGCATCGATCGGTCTCCCGCATGAGCAGCGAAGCGCAGTACAGCCTCGCGGACTTCTTCTTCACCGACACCGCCGATCCGCTCGTGCCTCCGCCCGAGTTCGGCGACTGGGCTCGAGCCGGCGCTTGGGCGCTGAAGATGTTCGAGCCCCAGATGCTCGAGGCCGTCGGCCCCAAGATGGCGATCGAGCGTGGCGGGATGCGGAGCGAGGTCGTCAACCTCTCGTCCTACAATTATCTGGGCCTCGCGACGCACCCCGAGGTGATCGCGGCGGCGCAGGAGACCCTGCACCGCTACGGGACCGGAGCCTGCGGGTCGCCGCTGCTCTCGGGGCTCACCGATCTCCACCGCGCGCTCGAGCACGAGCTGGCCGAGTTCACCGGGCACGAGGCGGTGATCTTGTTCAACAGCGGGTTCGGGGGCGGCGTCGGGGCGCTGACTGGGGTCCTGCGCAAGAACGACGTCGCGCTGCTCGACGCCAAGTGCCACCTGTGCCTGATCGATGGGGCCAAGCAGGCGCGGGCCAAGCTGATGACCTTCGCCCACAACGACGCGGCCGAGCTCGACGAGCTGCTCGAGCAGACCGAGGGAGCGCGCCGCTTGATCGTGATCGAGGGCGTGTACTCGATGGACGGCGACACGGCCCGGCTCGACCAGATCCTGCCGGTCGCGCAAAAGCACGGGGTCGGGATCCTGCTCGACGAGGCCCACTCGATCCTGTGTTTCGGCGAGCGAGGGCGCGGTGTGGTCGAGCACTACGGCCTGCCGCCGCAGGCGATCGGCTTGCAGTACGCGACGTTCAGCAAGTCGTTCGCCCACGCGGGCAGCTTCGTGGCCGGCCCGGCCGAGCTGCTCAGCTACATGCGTTACTACATCAACGGCTACGGGTTCTCGTGCGCGCTGCCGCCGGTGGTGATCGGCGGCATCCGGGCGGCCCTGAAGGTAGCGATCCGCGACGGCAAGCAGCTGCGCGCGAAGCTGTGGGCCAACGTCGCGCGCTTCCGCGAGGGCGCCGAGAGCCTCGGCCTCTACCTCGGCGAGAGCGACTCGCAGGTGTTCCCGATCATCATCGGTGGTGATCGGCAGATGCTCTACGAGCAGTGCATCGCGATGCATGAGGCCGGGCTCTTCCTCGCGCCGATCGACTACCCCTCGGTGCCCGAGGACGGGCTGCGCTACCGGGTAGCGATCACGGCGGCTCACGAGTTCGAGCACATCGATCGCTCGCTCGAGATCCTCGAGCAGACCCTGGTCAAGGCCTTGCGCGCGGCCGGTGGCCTGCGCTCGCAGGGCGCGTTGCAAGAGGCTAGGGCATGAGCGCTCCGTCGGCCGAGTACGACAAGCTGATCAAGTCCGGCAAGCGCCGCTCGTTGTTCAGCGACGGACCGGCCGCGCGCTCGGTCGAGCTCGGTCGCTCGGCGCTCGAGCGGATGCTGCCGCACCGCGATCCTTTCTTGTTGCTCGACCGGATCGTCCGCGTCGATCTCGCGCGTGGGCTGGTCGAGGGGCGGCGCCGGATCCCGGCCGACGATCCGATCCTGCGCGGGCACTTCCCCGGCGATCCGGTCTATCCGGGCGTGCTGCTGCTCGAGATGGTCGGCCAGCTCGGGATCTGCTTGCAGCACCTGCTCGATCGATTCGGTTCGAGCGGCGACGGGCCGATCGTGCTGGCCGACGACGACCACCCCCGCAGCCTGCGTCTGCTCAAGGTCCACCACGCGCTCTTTCAGGGCGCGGTCCGACCCAACGACGAGGTCAGCGTGGTCGCGTGCTCGGTCGAGAACAGCGACTACGTGTCCGTCTGCGCCGGTCAGGTCCTGCTCGGCGAGCAGGTCCTGGCGCTGGCGATCTTCGAAGTCTTCATGCTCGGTGAGGAGCAGGCCTGAGTAGGCCCCTCTCGCCATCTCCACTTTTCGAGGAATCGAGCCTTGAGTCCGCAAGCAAAGCGCATCGTGGTCACCGGGATGGGGATCAACACCCCGATCGGCGACACCCTCGACGACTTCTACACCAACCTGATCGCTGGTCAGTCGGCGATCACCAAGTGGAAGTACATGAGCAACCCGAACGTCTACTCGAAGGTCGGCGGCGACCTCAGCGAGTATGACGAGGGCGCCAAGCTGCGCAGCCTCGAGGGCAAGCTGAGCCCGACGGTGCACAAGCGGCTGCGTCAGCTGGTCAAGAAGGCGCCCTTCTCGACCAAGATCTCGGCGTTGGTCTCGGTCGACGCGTGGATCGACGCGGGCCTCAGCGGCAAGGAAGACACGCTCGACCCGACCCGTCGGGCGACGCTGGTTGGCGGCCACAACCTCAACGAGCGCTACTT
>CBFGLP010001091.1:0-6964 GCA_965649595.1 uncultured Myxococcales bacterium
CGAACCTCGCGCTGTCCGCGAGCTGCGGCAGCGCGGCGAGGTCGTGGCGATGAGCGGCGACGGGGTCAACGACGCCCCAGCGATCCGCGAGGCTGACGTCGGCCTCGCGATGGGCGAGACCGCCACCGAGGTGACCCGCGAGGCCTCGGACATGGTCTTGGTCAACGACGATCTGTCGAGCGTGCTGACGGCGATCCGCGAGGGCCGGGTAATCTACGAGAACATCCGCAAGACGATCGTCTATCTGCTCGGAGGCAACTTCTCCGAGCTCGGCTTGATGCTGGTCGCGGCGGCGCTGGGCATGCCCTTTCCGCTGCTGCCTCTGCACCTGCTGTGGATCAACCTCGTGACCGAGCCTGCGCCGGGGCTCACGCTGGCGGTCGACAAGGCCGAGGACGACGTGCTCGATCAGCCGCCTCGCGACCCCAAGGAGCCGCTGCTCGGGAAGTGGCAGTGGGCGCTGATCCTGGGCAACGCGGGGCTACAGACCTTGCTCGGCTTCGCGGTCTACTACTGGATGCTCGAGATCGAGGGCAGCTCGCTCGAGACGGCGCGCAGCATGGCGTTCGCGACCATGGTCTGCGCGGGGCTGCTGCGGGCGTTCGCCTTTCGCAGCCCGCGGCACCTGCTGTGGGAGGTCGGGCCGTTCAGCAACCCATGGTTGGTCGGGGTCATCTTGCTCTCGCTCGGCATGCAGCTCGGGCTCTACCAACTCGAGTTCACGCGCGATCTGTTCTCGCTCGCGCCGCTGAGCTGGTCTGAGCTGGGGATCGCGCTCGGGCTCGGGTTCGTCCCGGTGTCGCTGCTCGAGCTCGGCAAGCTGGGCGTGCGCTGGGTCCGGCGGGCGCGGGCGTCAGCCGCCCGCGGCTGAAGGGCGTCAGCCGCCCGCGGCTGAAGGGCGGCGGCGTAGGCCGAGCAGGCCGAGCAGCAGCAGCGGGGGCGCCCATGCGCTGACGGGCGAGGGCTCGGCGCTGCTGCACGCGCAGCCGCGGTCGAGCAAGTCAGTGGGGAGGTCGTCGGCGCCGTCGGTGCCGATCTCGTCGGCGTCCCAGGTCAGCGCTTCGTCCTCACTGCTCGCTTCGTCCGTGCTCTCGTCGCTCGACGAGCCTTCGCTGCTCGACTCCGACTCGCCCGACTCGGTGCTGCTCTCGTCCGTCGAGGCGCTGTCGGTGGTGTCGTCTCCGCTCTCTTCGCTGCCCCCGTCGCAGACGGGCGGCTCGGGTTCCATCGAGCAATCGTAGGCGCAGCAAGGATCGATGGAGAGCTGGTTCACAGCGCTGGCGAGCGTCTGGGCGAGCTGGTCCGGCGCGTCCACGCTGAACATCGGCAGCGTGCCGCCGGATCCCCACGCGGCCATCTGCGCGAGCTGGGCTTGCAAGGCCGGATCATCGAGCGCCGCACCGGTAGCGACCACGTAGGTGATCATGCCCTGGGAGAACATCGACTCGAGCGCGGACTGGATCTGCAGATCCGTCGACTCTCCGGCGTGACCGTCGGTGATGAGAATGTTCCAGTAGCGGGTCTCGGGCCCGCTCGGCAGCTTGGCGCCGGGCAGCAGCCCGGCCGCATGCGCCTGCGCCTGGTTGTCCGCGGCGAGCTGCAAGCCGAGGTGCAGGAACGATCCCGATCCCGCGCACCCGGGGCCTGGACCCTGACAGCGGGGCATGTGGCTCGAGGTCGGCTCGGGGAAGTTGGGCGCGCAGGCATCGACGGTCCACTCGATCGGCGGCCCGCCCCAAGGATCCTCGCAGCCCGGTGAGACGCACGAGCTGTTCGGATCGAGGGCCCATGCGACGTTGTCGCTCGCGCACGACGTGAACGGGACCAACACTCGCTGCTCGCCGGGCGGCGGCTGATCGTCGCCGAGCACGACCAGGCTGAAGATCGCGACGCTGCCGAGCGGGGCACCGGATGCGACCTCGATCGGTACGGCCGCGATCGCATCGAGCAGCGCCCGCGAGCGATCCCAAGGCGTCTCGCCAGGCCCACCTGCCTGGTCGTCGACGTTCAGCATCGTCGACGACGCGTCGAGCACGATCGTGATGCGCGGCTGCGAGGGCCAGCAGACCGGCCAGATGTCGATGCTGAGGACGTTCTCCACGAACACCCACAGCGCGTTAGCGACCTCGAGGGGGACCGCAGGATCCAGGGCCTGGACCGAGCCGCCGGCCTCGGCCAGCGCGTCCGCGGCGGCTTGGTGGGCGGGATCGTCGGTGTAACCGACCACGAAAGTCGTGACCTCGTCCTCGAACAGCGCGGCAGCCTGAGCGATCGGATCGTCGCTGGCCGGGGCCAGCACGCTGGTCCCGTCGGCGCTCGTCCAGCCGGCTTGGGTCAGCAGCACCACGAGGTAGTGCCGATCGATGCTCGTCTGCTCGTCGTGGACAGCCCGGCTCTCGGCGATCATCGCTGCCGCGCGAGCCAGCGCGCCGCGGGTCCACGCGCCGGAGCTCGGGCTCGGCGGCGGGGCCTGGTCGAGCGCGGCGAGCAGCTCGTCGCCGGAGCAAGGGAGGTAGTCGAGCGTGTCGGGGTCGTACCAGCCCTTGTCGAGCGCGAAGCCGTCGATCAGATCGGTGCCTGGCGAGGGCGTGCCCGGTTGCGCGGGATCGGGATCGTGACCGTAGCGGGCGAGGGCGAGGTGCGAGCCTTGGCTGATCCAGCTATCCGGCTGGAAGGTCTCGGCGAGCGTCGCCTTCGCGGCGTCCCAGCGCGTGGTCCCGAACGCGTCGACTTGGTTCATCGCGCCCGAGGTGTCGAGCAGGATCAGGATGTTGGGCCGCTGAGGGGTGCACTCGTTCTCGACCCAGCACTCCGGGTCGCCGCCCCCCGCTCGGGCGTCGTGTCCTGGATCGGCGAGCACGAGCGCAACGCCGAAGCCGAGCAGCAAGCCGAGCGACAGGCGCGTACGCATGCGCAGCATCCTGGGTGCTCGTGATCGATGCGAGCTGGTTCGGGTGGAGATTTCGCAGCTGAAAGGGTGCACTCTCTCGCCTGGCATCCCCGCGGTGCACGTCCGTACCGAACGATCCCTTCTCCCCATGAGCGAGCCCGCCCAAGCAGCGGCCCTGCGACGCAACCCCGCGCTGCTGTGTCTGCTGCGGGCGACGCAGATGAGCCTGTTCCCGATCGCGGTGCTCAGCGTGTTCCTGCACCGGCAGGTCGGCTTCGGGGTCACGCAGATCATGCTCCTGCAGGGCGTGTTCGGCCTCGCGATGGTGGTGTTCGAGTTCCCCTCGGGCTACCTTGCCGATCGGATCGGCTACCGTAAGTGCCTGATCGCCGCCTGTGCGCTGTGGGTGATTGCCTGGCCGATCTACGGGCAGGCGACGACCTGGCTCGAGGTTGGCGTCGCCGAGTTGCTGCTGGGCGTGGGCATGAGCCTGGTGTCGGGCTGCGATACGGCGCTGATGTACGAGTCGCTGCTGGCCAGCGAGCGCGAGCAGGACTACGCGCGCTGGTCCGGGCGCATGACCTTCTTTGGCCAGGTCGCCGAGGGCATCGCGGCGCTGGCCGCTGGCTGGCTGTTCTCCCGCGCGATGGACTGGCCCTTCTGGGCGCAGACGATCGCGTCGGGCCTGGGGCTGCTCGTCGCGCTCGCGCTGGTCGAGCCGGACCGGCCCAAGCCAGATTTTACCGACTCGCTCGGGCAGGTCCGGCGGATGGTCCGCCGCGTGGCGATCGAGGACACGCAGCTGCGCAACCTCGTGATCGTCACCGTCGTGCTCGGGCTCGCCTCCTACGTGGCGGTCTGGACGATCCAGCTCTACGCGCTCGAGTCGGGGCTGGCCGAGCACTGGCTCGGGCCGATGTGGGCGGCGGCCAACTTCTCGGTCGCGCTCGCGGCCTTGCTCGGTCATCGCCTGCTCGGGCGAGCGAGCTTGGTCGTGGTCGTGCTCGTGTGCACGGGCCTGATCGTGACCGGGTATCTCGGCCTCGGCCTGGTCACCGTGCTCGGCGGGTTCGGGTTCTACTATCTGCTCACGATCATGCGTGGGCTCAAGACGCCGCTGCTCGAGCACCGTGAGCAGCGGCTCTTGCCCAGCGGCGAGCGGGCAGGGTTCGTGTCGCTGCGCAGCATGGCGTTTCGGATCGGCTTTTTGACCATCGGTCCGCTGGTCGGCTGGGCGGTCGATCGATTTGGCCAGCACCCGATCATGCTCGCGCTCGCGCTCTCGTTCGCCGTGGCCGGGCTGCTGCTCTCGCTGCTCGTGCGCACGCGGGATTCGTCATCATGACCGAGCTTCCGATCCTCCACGATAACCCACGCACTCGGGCGTTCACGTCGCTTCGTCTGCGCGACCTGACGCTGCGCAACCGGTTCATCAAGTCCGCGACCTACGAGGGCATGAGCCCGGCGGGGCGGGCCGGGTCCGCGTTGATCGAGCACCACGCCGCGCTCGCGCGCGGCGGCGTGGGGCTGACGACGGTCGCCTATTGTGCGGTCGATCCCGAGGGGCGGACCTTCTCCGAGCAGCTGCTGATGGACGACGATCAGGTCGAGCGGCTGCGGCCGCTCTGCCAGGCGGTCCACGAGCAAGGCGGCGCCGCGAGCCTGCAGCTGGCCCACTGCGGCGGCTTCTCCAAGAACATCGAGCTGCGCGGCCGCGGCCCGGTCGGTCCTTCGCGGGCGTTCAACGCCTATGGCTCGCTCAGCGGGATCCCCTTCATCCGGGCGGCGAGCGAGCGCGACATCGCCGAGATCATCGCCGCGTTCGCGCGCGCGGCCGACCAAGCCAAGCAAGCTGGCTTCGACGCGGTCGAGCTGCACCTCGGGCACGGCTACCTGCTCAGCCAGTTCCTCTCACCCGCGATCAACCGGCGGACCGACGCGTGGGGCGGATCGCTCGAGCATCGCCTGCGCCTCCCGCTGGCCGTGATCCGAGCGGTCCGCGAGGCGGTCGGTGAGGGGTTTCCGATCCTGTGCAAGACCAACCTGAACGACGGCTTTCGCGGCGGGCTCGAGACCGACGAGGCCGTCGAGATCGCCCGCGCGCTCGAGCGCGAGGGGGTCGACGCGCTGGTGCTCAGCGCTGGGTTCGTCAACCGCTCGGCGTTCTATCTGATGCGTGGCGGTCGACCGCTGCGGGAGATGATCGCGGTCGAGCCCAAGCGCTCGCAGAAGCTCGCGCTGGCGCTGTTTGGGCCGATCCTGGTCCGGCGCTATCCCTTCACCGAGCTGTTCTTGCTCGATCAGGCCCGACGCGTGCGCGAGGCCGTCGGCATGCCGCTGGCCCTGCTCGGAGGCGTCAGCTCGCTGGCCAACGTCGAGACCGCGATGCGCGAGGGCTTCGAGCTGATCGCGATGGCCCGGGCGCTGATTGCCGATCCGAACCTCGTGCGCGAGTGGGAGGCCGGCGTGCGCGAGCAGACCCGCTGCGTGCGCTGCAACGTGTGCGTGGCCGAGATGGACCGTGGCGGCGTCCACTGTGTGCTCTGAGCACTAGCAGGCCCTCATGCGGCGGTCAGCAGCGTGCGGTCGTGCGTGAGGATGTGGCGGGACCCCACGACGATCGGCTCGATGCCAGCGAGGGATGGGGTCGTAAGCTTCGAGCTCCACGCGACGCGCCCGTGCGGATCGCTGGCGATGATCGAGCCTGCTTCGCGGTCCGCCCACAGGATCCACCGATTGGCTCCCGCCGGCGGAAAGCTGCCGAGCCAGGCCCGCGGACGCCGACGCCGGGCGATGAGACCTTCGGGACCGATCGCGGCGTAGCGACCCCGCGAGTCGCGGAGCAATGGTGGGCCTGCGGCTCCGGATGGCAGCTCGACGAATTCGCCTGGTAGGAAGATCGGCCTCGTTGACTCGTCGAGCGCCACGATCAGGGGCCGCGAGGCGTCGAGCACTCGCGCTTCGAGCAGGTAGCGCGAGGGCGTCAAGCGAGCCCGCACGGTCATGTGCGCCCGCCACGGGAGCTCGTGCCGGGCGACGATCCGACCCTCGGCGACGATGCTGAATCCTCCGCCGTACCCGAGCGCGAAGCTGCTCTCGCCAGCGGGCCAAGGTCGCGTCCTCGGCCAATCACCCCACGGGAGCTCGATGTGCCAGAGCGGCCGCCCCCCGCGGTCCCACGCCATCGCGTAGCGACCCGAGGAGGCACACAGGACATGGCCATCATCGGACAGCGCCGCGGGCTCGTCGTGCTTCCACGTGCGTGGTCGAGACGTATCTACCAGCTCGAACCCCTCGCGCGCGAGGATGGCCACTCGTGGTGTGCCCTCGCGTGCACTGGTCGGCCCATCCGAGTCCGGCCAGAACGCGAGCGAGCATCGGCCACCGCCCCAGGTGTGCAGCTCCGGCCAGCCATGCAAGCGCAGCTCGGAGCGCCACAGCTGCTCGCTGGTTCGCAGGTCCACCGCAAGTTGGCGATTCACGGCGCGGTTGACCTCGAACACCGCCAGGTTCGCGCTCGAGTCGAGCGCGAGCGCGGCTCCAGCGTCGCTGGGCGTCGAGAGCCGATGCACCTGCGGAGGCACGGACCAGCGCTCGTCGACGACCGCGAGCACGCGATAGCGAGGCCCCTTCTCGGCCCAGCTCTGTGGTGAGCCACGCACCCGAGCGTCGTAGCACCGCTGGACGAGCGGTCTGACTGGAGCGGCTAGCTGCGCTGCTCGGCACGATCGCGCCGCTCGGCCCGATAGCCGTAGTACTCGTCCGCGTAGCGCCCAGCCGAGCGGCGCACGTCGACCTCGTTGAGCACCAGCCCGAGCAGATGCGTGTCGCGCTGGCGCAGCAGCCCGAGCGCTCGCTGGACGTCGAGCCGCGACGACGATCCGCAGCGAGCGACCAGCACCACGCCGTCGACGATCCGGGCGAGCAGCAGCGCGTCGACGACCGGCAGGACCGGCGGCGAGTCGATCAGGATCACGTCGAAGCGCTCGCGCAGCTCGGCGAGCAGGCGACGGAACGCGGCCGAGTCGAGCAGCTCGGCGGGGGTCGCTGGCTGCGGTCCGCAGGGCAGCACGC
>CBFGLP010001092.1:0-3866 GCA_965649595.1 uncultured Myxococcales bacterium
GCCGCCCTCGAGGCCAAGATCAACGATCCCGACGCCAAGCTCAACGCCGTCGATCTCGACGACGACGGGGTCACCGACTTCGTCGAGGTGATCGAGAAGAAGCAGGGTGGCAAGACCACGCTCGAGCTTCGCGCGGTCCCGTCGAGCAAGAAGGACCAGCCGGCCGCCAAGGTCGGGGTCGTGATCGCCACGATCACGCTCGAGCTCGAGGCCGAGAAGACGATCGTCGTCCACGGCACCTACACCGAGCACATCGAGCACGACGTGACGATCCACGTCTACCACCACGAAGAGCCCGTGGTGTACGAGCATGGCGTGGTCGTGGTCCCCGCCGGCTGCTTCTACCATTACGTGTTCGTGCACGAGCACGACGTCTATCTAGGGCACTTTCATTATATCGTGATCGATACACACGTTCACCATAAACACCATAAACACAAGAAGCACAAAAAGCACAAGGGCCACGGTCATGGGCACGGCCACGGCCATGGCCATGGCCATGGTGGCGTCGTCGTGACTTGGTGAGCAAGGTGCCCGAGCGCGTGCACCTGGTGCGCGGCCTGGCTGTGGTCGGGGCGCTGGTGTGTGGCGCCGGCCTGACCGTCGAGCTTGCCCGTTATCTGGGGTCTCTGGATCCGGAAAGCGACCTTCGCTCGGCGCTGTCGCTGAGCTACGAGGCCAACCTCCCGACTTGGTATTCGTCGGGCTTGTTGTGGACGGCGGCGCTGGGCCTTTTGTGCTGTGGATGGCGCGAGCCTGGCCGCGATCGTGCTCGATGGTGGGTGCTGGCGGCGATCTTCATGCTGCTGTCGCTCGACGAGTCGATCGAGCTGCACGAGAACCTCGGTGGCGCCGCGTTGAACGGGGTCTTGTACTTCAGCTGGGTGGTGCCCGGCGCGATGTTGACGGGGGTGTTCTGCGCCGCGTACTGGGGGTTTTGGCGGCGCTTGCCGACGCCGACGCGGCGGGGCTTCGCCTGGGCGTTTGCGATCTTCGTCGGCGGTGCGCTGGGCATGGAGCTGCCGCTCGGCGCATGGTTCGAGCTGCACGGCGACGAGAACCTCGGCTATGCCGTGATTGACTTCGTCGAGGAGAGCGTGGAGATCGCCGGGCTCAGCGTGTTCTTGGTCGCGATCTACGCGCACCTGCGCCGGTCCGACGCGAAGCCGGTCGAGTAGGCTCAGACCTGCTGCTTGCGTACCGACCAGACGAAGCCGTCGTACCAAAAGTGCATCAGCGACACGACCAGCGTGATCGCCCACCAGTGGCGCACCTGCGAGTCGATGTACTGCACCCAGGTGCCGTAGAGCAGCGCGAGGGCGACGAACAACACCAGCGTGATGGGCATAGTCAGCCGCCCGAGCACGCGCAGGCGCGCTTGCAGGTTGCGGCTCTCGGTCGCCCACACGATGCCGAAGTACTGCACCACGTGGAACAGGTTCATGATGAAGAACGCCTCGCCCCAGCTGTTGAACCCCCAGCTGTACAGCGAGGTCGCGCCGGTCGTGACGTAGAGGAACACCTTCTGCCACGAGACCCGCTGGCCCGCGCGCACGAGCTGGACCTGCGCGTAGACGTAGTAGGCCAAGAAGCCCGCGCCGCCGCCGAGGATCGCCCACGTGAAGTAGGCCTGGTTGCTGTCCATCCACACCGGGATCTGGGTGAAGAAGACCAGCTCGACCTCGGCGAGCTCGTCGAATGCTTCGAAGTGGTCGAGCATCGTCGCGCCGGTGACGATCGGCCCGGCGTAGAGCAGCTGGTTGAGCACCCAGTCGAGCTTGCGGCCTCGGCTGGGGTCATTGCCGATCTTCGCGTCGTAGATGCGGCCAAACCCGAAGGTCTGCATGCCCGAGTGGTAGACGTCCCAGAACGTCGCCAGCACCGAGCACGCGAACAGCACGTAGCTGGAGCCGAGCATCGCCAGATAGAGCAGGATCGGGACCGCGACGAAGCGCAGCTTGTGGAGCTTGAAGATGTCGGGGTTCGCGTGGCTACGGAAGAACACCAGCACCAGGTGCGCGTGGATGAGCACGCCGAGCAGCAGCCCGGACCACGTCACGTCCCAGCCGCACCACTCGAAGGTCTGGTCGGAGAAGGGGGTGCCGGAGATGCCGATGCCCAGCAGCAGGGCGAGCAGCGGCGGCGCGAGGAAGAGCAGCCAGTCGAACCAGGCGCCGACGATGTAGCCCGACTTGCTCATCGCGGCGCGATGGTAGCACGTCGGGCGGCGGCGACGTCCTCTATCGACCTCAATACCGAATCTGCTGCCCCTCGGGATCACGCACGAATTCAACCACCTCTTCCGCCGCGCACTCGCGAAAATAATCCGGCGTTCCCAAGTGGTGCACGTGCTGGTCATGAATCAGCGCCATCCGATCCGCGACCCGAAACGCCAGTTTCATATCCCCAGTCACGATCACCGAGGTCAGCTTCAGCTCGTGCTGGAGGTGCTCGATCATGTCGCCGATGCGGGTCACGCTCTGCGGATCGAGGCCACCCGTCGGATCGTCATAAAGGATGATCCGCGGCTGGGTCGCGACCGCGCGGGCCAGCGCCACGCGCTTTTGCATGCCGCCGGACAGCTGCGCGGGCATCCGCTCGAGCACCTCGGGGCCCATGCCGACCCAGGCCAGGCACTCGAGCACGCGCGCGCGGATCTCGATGTCGCCCATCTTGGTGTGCTCGAGCAGCCCGAACGCCACGTTCTCGAGCACCGACTGCGAGTCGAACAGCGCGTTGCTCTGGAACACGTGCGACATCGCCTTGCGCATCTCGACCAGCTCCTCGCCGCGCATCTGGGCGAGGTCCTTGGCTCGGAAGAGCACCTTGCCCTCGTCGGGCTCGAGCAGGCCGCTGAGCAGCTTGAGCAGCACGCTCTTGCCCGCGCCCGAGAAGCCGATGATCACCAGCACCTCGCCTTCGTAGACCTGCAGATCGAGGCCCTCGAAGATCCGCTTGGGACCGAAGGACATGTCGATGCCGCGCAGCTCGAGCACGACCTCGCGACCGCGCGCGACGTTCACGGCGTCGCCGAGGATCGACCGGGCGGGCGTGTACGCGGGCTCGTTCATGCGGGGGACCATACCAGGGCGTCGGGCGCAGCGAATGCTTGTACAGCTCTTCAAGTGATCGAGGCGAAGCTCGCTGGGCGCCTCGCTGGGATCGGCGAGAGGCGCCGCGTCGTCGTTCGGCTCGTCCGGTGAAACATCGCGTGCCGCGAATCGCACGAGTAGACTCTGGCGATTTCCGTGCGCTCGTGCTCACTCGACGGACCGCGTGGGTCCACTCTGGCATCCGCTTCGACGGCCACTCGTCTGGGGCGCTGGCGGTCGCTCGCGTGCGTGCTCGTGGCGGCGCTCGGGCTCGCGGTCCTGCCCACCGGCACCAGCTACGCCGCGCCGGGGCCGAGCGAGGGCGGACCGATCCAGCCGCCGGTGCTGCGGGAGCAACCGGCGGTGATCTATCCAGCCCTCGCGGGCGATCGGGTGCCCGGTCGAGCCCGGGTGCAGCTCGATGTCACGGTCGACCAGCAAGGCCGGGCAGCGCGGACACCCGACACCGCCGCGCAGGTGCAGCTCGAGTCGGGCGAGACGCTCTCGAGCGAGGACGAAGCAGCCTTCATCGCCGCCGCCGAGGCGTGGGTCGCCGCGCTGGTGTTCGATCCCGCGACGCTCGCAGGCGAGCCGCTCTCCGTCGGGTTTCCGCTCGAGGTCGTGTTCGATCCGCCGGAGCCGGAGCCCGAACCGGAGCCGGAGCCCGAACCGGAGCCCGAACCGGAGCCGGAGCCCGAACCGGAGCCGGAGCCCGAGCCCGAACCCGAAGCGCCGACCAGCGACGAGCTCGAGCTCGAGGTCGTCGGTGAGCGC
>CBFGLP010001093.1:0-1865 GCA_965649595.1 uncultured Myxococcales bacterium
CCAGACCATGATCAACCTGCAAGCCAGCTTCGCGGGCATCATCACGCTCGCGACCTTGCGTGATGGCATCAAGCACTGCATGAGCTCCGGGCAGGCGACGCGCAAGTAACGAGCACGCCGAAGGTAGTGCAGTCTGTCTACCTGGTCGCATGCCGCGCCCCGTGCTCTCGTTGGCGCGGGGGCTCGGGGTGTGGCTCGACGCTAGATTCCAGCTGCTGTCGTCCAGCTCGAATCTAGTCTCTCCATACTGACGAGCACCACGACGTCATGCTCGTCTACGCCGACTCGACGCGCCGCGCCGACCCACGCGAGCTCCTGCGGGCGATCTGGGATCGTGCGTCGATCCTGCAACGCGCCCCTCGGTCCGAGCGGGACGAGCATCTGACCGCGCTGCTCATTGACGCCGGCGAGCTGGCCCAGGGGCTCGTCGACAGCGACTTCGAATTACGGGCCGTCGACGACCTCACCCCGCTCGTCGAGGCGGCAACCGCTCTAGCTCGCGAGGTCGCCGCATGTTTCGTCGCTGCACACGACGAGGATTATTGGATCATCGCGCCGGATCGACTCTCGCCGAGCACAATGCCTGCTCTACCCGAGCACGTGACCGTGTCGCTGCCCGAGGGCTTTGCATTCTACGCCGTGTATCCGCAAGCCTGGATCCAGCCGGCGGAGCTGTTTCGTGGAGCGCGTACGCGCGTGATCGGAATTCGCAGCATCGGGCTGACGCTCGGAGCCGTCGTCGCGGCTGCTGCGGGAGCCGAGCGCTTCGTGTCCGTTCGGCCGACGGGGCACCCCTTCGATCGGGTGCTCGCCGTCGGCTCGAAGCTCGAGCGCTCGCTGCTCGAGGACAACGCCGACGTCACATATCTCGTCGTCGACGAAGGGCCGGGCCTCTCGGGCAGCTCGTTCGCCTCGGTTGCGAAGTGGCTCGTGGAACGCGGCGTATCCCACGATCGCGTCGTGTTCATCCCGAGCCACGCCGGTGAGCCCGGTCCGCGTGCTTCGGAGGGCGTGCGGCGGATCTGGGCCTCGACGCGGCGGATCGTGCCCGAGGCTCCGCGCGTCCTCGACACGTTCGCAGGCGCCGAGGAGCTCGGCGGCGGCGAGTGGCGCCGCAAGGTCTACGGCGAGCACCGGTGGCCACCCGCGAACCCACGCCAGGAGCGTCGCAAGCTGCTCGTCCAGGCTCATGGCGCGCCGCTGCTGGCGAAGTTTGCTGGCCTCGGGCGCTACGGTGCAGACAAGCTCGCGCTGGCAGAAGCCCTCGCGGCGAGCCGCTGGACACCACGACCACGCGGGTTTGCGAGCGGCTTCATCACCAGCGATTGGCTGCCCGATGCGCTGCCGCTCGACCATCCCGCGGCGAGGCTCGATCGGGCCGGGCTGGTTGGCCGCCTGATCGAATATATCGTCTTTCGCGGCGCCGAGCTTCCGGCCAGCGATTGCGCGGGCGCTTCCATCGAGGCGCTCTTCTCCGTCCTGCTGACGAATGTCGAGGAGGCGATCGGAGCCGGCGCTCGCGCGCGCTTCTCAGCATGGGAGCGGAGGCTCGACGATATCGCCGACGGGCTCGAGCCGTGCCGGACGGACAACCGCATGCACCGCTGGGAGTGGCTCGTGGATCCGAGCGGCACGATCGTGAAATGTGATGCCGTCGATCATCACGCCGCGCACGATCTCGTCGGCGTGCAGGATCCATTGTGGGATGTCGTCGGTGCCCGCTACGAGCTGGGGCTCGATGACGCGGAGCTCTCCGCGCTTCGTCACGCGGTCGCGCGGCAGCTCGGACGCTGGTGGACCGACGCGCAGGTCGAGTTCTTCTCCGCCGCTTATCTAACCTTTCAGTGCGGTGCGGCGAGCTTGGC